>JAATVL010000025.1 GCA_014523525.1 Nitrososphaerales archaeon TH703
AGATTCCTTACGTAGAAATTGTGGAATGATTACCTGATGTTTCATTACTATTATGTAATTATATCAAATAGAATATATTAATAAAATAGGTTATTATTACTGGTGAACGAGCATGATTAAAGAAGAAGAGCATACATTTGATTTAGTTATAATTGGAACTGGTACCGCAGCGTCTACTACCGCATCAGAATGCAGTTCTGCTGGTTTGAGCGTCGCTATAATAGACTCGCTACCGTTTGGGGGAACGTGTGCTTTACGTGGATGTGATCCAAAAAAGGTTCTTGTAGAGGCTGCAAAGATAATTGATTCTAATCAAAGGCATGAAAACAAAGGTATAATCGGTTCACAAGGTGTTCACATTAAATGGGCCGAATTGATCCGTTTTAAGCGGACTTTTACTGATCCTTTTCCAAAATCTAGAGAAAGTGGTTACCTTAATGCTGGCATTGTTCCATTTCATGGCCATGCGACATTCATTGGTCCAACCGCTGTTAGAGTCCAAAAAGGTGAGACTGGTAACAATATTGATATTATTCTGAGGAGCAAGCATATTCTAATAGCCACAGGTTCAAAACCCATGAACCTAAACTTTCCTGGATCAGAGGGCATTATCACAAGTGATCAGTTCTTAGAGTTGGGATGCGATAACTTACCTGATAGAATTGTATTTATTGGGGGTGGGTACATTTCATTTGAATTCGCTCATATCGCAGCACGCAGTGGATCAAATGTTACAATTTTACATCGTGGTAAACAACCCCTTGAGCACTTCGATCCCGACCTTGTCAATAGGTTGGTACAAAGAAGTAGGGACATTGGAATTGATGTTAGGTTGGAGGCGGCAGTCAAGAGCGTTGAGAAATCGTTATCAACAACAACGACTTCCAATCTCAATGATAGAAACAAACTCGTTGTGCATTATTCTTCATCTGATGCTTCTAAAAAAAATAATCACAATAATCGTGAAACGGGATTATTAAAGGTAGAAGCTGATTTGGTAGTTCATGGAGCTGGCAGGGAGCCAAATATTGAAGGACTAGATTTAATGAACGCTGGCGGAATAGAATATACCCACAGGGGTGTAAAGGTAAATGAGTATCTCCAAAGTGTTTCAAACCAAGCTGTCTACGCGGTAGGTGATGCAGCAGCAAGTAGGGGCTTACCATTAACTCCCGTGGCAAGCTATGATGGAGCTATTGCAGCAAATAATATAATCAAAGGTAATACCATGAAGACCAACTATGCTGGTTTACCTAGTGTTGTATTCACCATCCCACCGCTTGCTTCTGTGGGTATGCAGGAAAAAGAAGCAAAAGACCGGGGACTACGATTCAAAATTAAGCATGAAGATATGTCTGGATGGGCGTCGTCCAGGCGAGTAGGTGAAACATGCGCAGCATTTAAGGTGTTAATTGAGGAAGATACAAATAGAATACTAGGAGCACATATTCTTGGTCCTCATGCCGAAGAAGTGATTAACATATTTTCACTAGCCATTAGATTAGGACTCACATCAAAGGATCTTAATGATCCAATACTTTACACTTATCCAACTAACTCTTCCGATATCCTATATATGCTATAGTTAACTTGCTACTGAATTCATTATCTGAGGGATGGAATAATTATCGGCACTTTAAGCTAACAACAATAACGTTTGTAATGATGATAAATTAAGTACCAATCATATGTCATTCTGTCCTCATTAATGGTATCATCTTATTACCATGGCAAGAAAATGTGCATAGGTTAGCACTTCACATGCTGTGCTTCCAAGTAATAATTTATTTATGCCAGAAATCCGACCTTCTTCTTTATGAATCTGATTATAAACATTAGCGTTTCGTTCAAAAGATAAATACCCCCCACTTACTTAGCATTCACCGAAGATGTATGGGATTTGCATAAGCAATCCCTGGGCTCAGCAGTATAGGCAGAGAGTTGAGCCATATTACTTTCTTATTTCATGATTTTTGTTTTCTTAAGTATATACAATATAAAACCCCGCAATTGAAATTTCTCATCTGAGTTAAAGGACTGAGAAAACTGAGGGGTCTTCCTAAATCTTAACATTAATGAATATGCTTGGTCCGAGATAGCGTATAAATTGAACTTTTTAGTCCGACATATAGAGCACAAACCATCTTTTTAGGCAGGCTCAATCAACTCGTTTGATCACGAAATACTCAGGCGGAAAATAAGCAAGTAGAGTATTCCTAGCAATCTGGAATTTTGTCATGCATATACGCGACAGTATTATATTATTCTACGGTCTGTAATGTATATATGCAAAACACAAAGGGGAGATTGTATGTGGTAGGCGTTGGTCCGGGACATCATGATCATATGACCTTCAGAGCAAAGCAGGTAATAGAAGAAAGTGAAATTATAGTAGGGTATGAAACTTATGTTTCACTAATTGAAGATCTAATTCAGGGTAAAGAAGTCTATAGATATCCTATGACTCAAGAGGTAGATAGAGCCAATCAAGCAATTGAATTTGCAGAAAAAGGAAGAATTGTGTCTTTGGTTTCATCAGGAGACCCTGGTATATATGGGATGGTAGGTTTAATTTATGAAATTCTTGCTGACAAAAAATGGAATTATCAGGACGGAATTCACGTTGAATGTGTTCCAGGCGTTTCTTCTCTAAATTCTTGTTCCGCATTAATTGGTTCTCCTTTAATGACTGATTTTGCTGTGGTAAGTATGAGCGATCTACTGGTACCCTGGGAAATTATTGTTAAAAGGGTTGAAGCTGCTGCGATAGGAGATTATGTAACAGTAATCTACAATCCTGCAAGTAAAAAGAGGATTCATCAGCTCAAAGATACTAGAGATATTTTTCTGAAATACAGAAAACCAGAAACACCTGTTGCAATAGTCAAAGGGGCATTTCGCGAAAGTCAGAAGATAGTAGTTACCACATTAGAGAAATTGCTCGATTACAATGATATGCTAGGTATGATTACAACAGTAATAGTAGGTAACTCATCAACATTTAATTACAATGGACTCATGATAAATCCAAGAGGATATAAATCCAAATATGATCTTGTACAAGAATCGACAAAAACAATAAGCTAAGCTTAAAAAGAATTTATAACCGACCTTAACCCGCTATAACCTTCACTTATACTAAATGCTTTGTCAATTTCATCAAGTGAAAATCTATGACTAACCAACCTCCTTAAATTAATCTTTTGTTCATGTACCAGATCCATTGCCTTATTCATTACCTTCGGAGTTGAGCTGAAACTTCCACTCAAAGTTATTTGATTATAGTGAAGTAAATTTGGATCAATACGCAGAGTCTTATTCTTGGATATACCTGCAAATACATTGATAAGTGAATTTTTTCCAGCTACTTTGAGGGCCAGGTCTAATGCTTCAGGATTGCTTGTAGCCACAATTATTAATTTTCCCCCTTTCTCATATGTATAATCCCATATTGTTCTTATTGACTCCTCCGGATCATTATTCAATAGTATCATGTCAGCACCAATTGATTTTGCTTCATTCAATCTCGATGGAATTTTACCTACAACAATTGTTTTTGCACCATAGAGTTTTGAAATTTGCAAGTGGATTAGGCCAATTGGACCGTCTCCAATAACTATCACATATTCATCACGAATTCGAATATTAAAATTCAGGTGTGCGTTTAGACAGCAAGATAAAGGTTCAATAAGTGATGCTTCGTCATCGTGTATGTTATTTGAAATTGGAATGATACCATTGATTAGCATATTATTTTGAGGAATATTTATGTAATCTGCAAATCCACCGTTAACGCTTGAGCCAATTTCGTTAAGTTTATTACAAGAATTAAAATGACCTGCACTACAATGATGACAATTTAAACATGGTATTAATGGGGAAACTATCACTCTTCTACCCTCCGGAATTATTTGATCATTGGGTAGCCTTAGAATATCCAAAGTTCTTGCACATATCTCATGGCCTAAAACAATGGGAGGTCGGACTTTTTTATGACCCTCCTTAAATACCCTGACATCATATCCACAAACAGCGCATGAGAGGGTCTTGAGTAATATGCAATCTTTGCTAGATACAGGCAAGTCCTTAATTTGAAAATTTTTAGGGCCACTAAAAACTGCTGAGTGATTTTTTTGAGGTAACATCATTATTCAATTCATTGGGTTGAGCAGTTTTATAATATAACAATATTGTCTTGATAAAAAGGCACTAAATCAGATATCATTAGATAGTCAAATTCCTTCTTTTAGTTTTTCTCCAAATGAGATGAATTTTCCATGATCTTCGATTCTGATATTAGTATCAACTCTTATGCGTAAACCCACGGAACGAAATATTGCCAAGAGTTCACCTCCCGATATGAGGGAATCTATTTCTCCCGACTTAATCAAATCCACTATTCTCTTTACTATAACCCTTGCCTGAACTGGATATTGCAATTCAGCTAGTTGTAGTACTTCGTCGCCTCTATCGTACAAGTATTTCAATAATATTTCTCTATCATCAATTTTTGCCATGTTTGTTTTTGTCTCGTCTTCTTTGATTTTTTCAATCATAGCGGCTTTTTCTTTTAATTGTTTCATTTTCCGTGCTTTAATTATCGCCAGTTCTGGATCTTCTTCCTGGTTCATCCTTTGATCACCCCAATTGGAACCAATCGTGCAACCTTCGTTGCGATGCCTAGAGAATGCGATACTTCGACAACAGAATCTACATCCTTGTATGCTTCAGGGGTTTCTTCAACCATTCCTTCTCTACTCAAAGCTTTTATGTAAACTCCTTTTAACTCTAAGTTTTTTCTTACACTATCTGCTGTATAGTTTCTCCTTGCGGCTGATCTCGACATTGTTCTTCCCGCACCATGCGCCGTTGAGCCAAAACTTAATTCTAATGATTTTGTATTTCCAAGAAGTATCCAGCTTGCCGTTCCCATTGAACCTGGAATAAAAACTGGTTGACCAATCTTGCGATATTTGTCTGGAATATGACTATCCCCAGCTGGAAATGCTCTTGTAGCCCCCTTTCTATGTATTACAAGGTCTCTGGTACCTTCACCGTCAATAGCATGCCTTTCCACTTTTGCTATGTTATGTGAAACATCATATACTAACTTCATATCCACCTCATCTTCAGTCATTCCCATTACCTTTTCAAATGTGTTTCTAGTCCAATGCGTTATCATTTGTCTGTTGGACCATGCAAAATTTAATGCGCAATACATTGCTTTCCTATAGCTCTCGCCTTCGTCAGAGTTATTTGGAACACATGCTAGTTCTCTATCTACAATTTTCATTCCAGAATCCCTTATTTTTTTTTCAGAAATTTTCAAATAGTCGGTGCAAACCTGGTGCCCAAATCCTCTGGATCCACAATGTATCAGAACGGTAACTTGATCCTCTTCAATTTCCATAGCTCTTGCCGCTGCTTCATCGAAAATCTTGTCTACTTTTTGTACTTCAAGAAAATGATTTCCTGAACCAAGCGTCCCCAACTGAAGACTTCCTCTTTTCCTAGCAAGTTCGGACACATGAACAGGATCCGCACCTTTCATACAACCATTTTCTTCACATACATCAATATCAGAGTCCCAGCCATATCCATTATGAACTGTCCACCTTACGCCTTGAACAAGTAGTTCATCCATTTCTGATCCCGTCACCTTCCTGGGACTTGAGCTGCCTACTCCAGATGGAATTGCATGGAACAATTCGTTTACAAGATCTCTTAGCTTTGGTCTAATTTCTTTTTCTCTTAAATTCGTCCGTATTAATCTAACACCACAATTAATGTCATATCCTACTCCTCCAGGACTAATTACACCTTCTTCCAAATCCATTCCTGCTACTCCACCCACAGGGAAACCATATCCTTCATGTCCGTCAGGTAATACCACCACATGTTTCATAACACCTCTTAATGTGGCAACGTTTGCAGCCTGATCAATAGTTCTATCTAACGCCATTTTTGAAACCAAATTCTCATCTGCATATATCGTAACTGGGACCATCATTCCTTTAGATTCATTTTTCTTAATAACATACTTGAATTCTCCTTCTTTTGTTATTTCGTGGTTTCCTGTTCGCGTAATCAAGTTTTTCATTGGTTTGAGAGAATTTTAAATATACATTCATTATATTCTTTTCAATTTTCTATCAAATTTGGGATTACTCTATTTAGATGAAAACACCAATATTCTTGGCTTCGATCGCATCCTAGTATCCCTTTAAGTAGTACAGTTCAACCTATGATTTATTTCCTGTATATGACTCTGCTAGATTCATGCTTGTCTTAAAGGGTTTGATAGGCTTGATTCTAGAAACAATTCAAGTTTACAGCAATTAAATTAAGAGAATAATACTTGAAATTTGTTTTTATAAAAAAGAGAAAAAAGGGAAAATAATTGACTAATTACCCATGGTGGAATTTCCACCCATGCCAGTCGTATTCCCACTCATATTCCCGGTCATCATTGTTGCGTTGCCGGTCATGTTACTGCTGCTGGTATTGAGCATTGTAGCGTTTTGGGTTACTTCACTTGATCCAGATTTTGATTCTGAGGTTTTGTTAGAGTCTTCAGATCCGGATTTTGA
>JAATVL010000026.1 GCA_014523525.1 Nitrososphaerales archaeon TH703
GAAGCAGAGGTTCAGGAAAGTCCAAGTTGTATAGTAAGTTGACTAATTGAATAATGTCTAAGTAACCCATTGATATAAAATGTCATTGCGATAATAGTACATGGAAAAAGAAAACGTTTCAAATGGTGGCATCGTAATTGTATATACAGGTAATGGAAAAGGTAAAACGACGGCCTCATTAGGAGTTGCGCTGAGAGCCATAGGCCATGGACTCAAAGTTTGCATGGTACAATTCATCAAGGGGGAATGGCATTATGGTGAACTTAATAGTCTAAAGAAACTAGAGCCAGATTTTGAATTGATAGTAGCAGGAAAAGGATTTATAGGAATTATTGATGATGACCATGCCTTTGAGGAACACGTAAGGGCAGCAAAAACTGCACTGGATATTGTTGAACAGAAAATGTCCCTTGATATTTTCGATATTATCATTTTAGATGAAATTAACTATGCAGTGCATCTTGGATTATTAAATTTAGGTGATGTCATGAAGATAGTTAAAAATCGTCCAAAACATCTATCATTGATTCTTACAGGAAATTATGCTTGTGATGAAATCATCTTATTGGCAGATCTAGTTACAGAAATGAAAGAGATAAAACATCCTTACAAAAAAGGGATAAAGGCCAAACGGGGTATTGATTTTTGAGAAATAAATAGAATATAAGCAAACTTAAAGTATAGTACCAAGGTCCGTATTTTCTAGATGGTCACTGATATTAAACAACTTCCTGAAGCCGGTGATTTGGTAATTGCAACCGTGAAGGAAGTCACCGGTCATGGGGCTTACGTGTCATTAGATGAATATCAACAATTAACCGCATTTCTGCACATATCTGAAATTGCAACAGGATGGATTAGGAATATAGAGAGATATGTTAGACCCAAACAAAAGACTGTTCTAAAGGTCATAAGAGTAGACAAATCGAGGGTTGAAGTAGACCTTTCTCTCAAACAGGTATCTCGTGAAGAAAGAAAATCGAAACTTATCGAAGTAAAGAAGAGCGAAAAGGCTTCTGCCTTCATGCATATGATTAAAACTAAAACTGGTATGAGTGATGATAAGGTTATAGAGCTTCAGGATATCATATTACAAAAATTTGACTATCTTTATGATATGTTTGAAACTGTTGCGTTCAAGGGAATTGATTCTATAAAATCACTTGATATTACAGACGATGTAAGAGCAGCAATAGCCGACGAAAGCAAAAAAATCCAAATTCCTAGTGTCGAGATTAGAGGAGTGATAGAAATTAACATTAATGAACCACAGGGAATAGAGATTATAAAGAATGTCCTATCTTCAGCTGAACTAAATAAAAATAACACTTCAATTGAAATTTCGTATATAGCTGCTCCGCGTTATAGGATAATTGCCAAGGCGGAAAATTACAAGATTGCTGAAAAGACGTTAAATAATGCTATAGAGAGAATTTCTAACTCGGTAGGGAAGAAGGTAGGACTATTTAATTATATCAGAGAAGATTCTAAAAAAAATAGGAGATAAATAGAGATTATGAAACATCTATTACGAAAATGTGGATTTTGTAAAATCTATACGCTTTATGAAAAATGTTCGAACTGCCATAATCCTACTCTCGATCCACATCCACCCAAGTTTTCCTTGGGAGATAAATACATAAGATACAGAGTAGAAGGAAAATATTTGAATAAAGAGTAAATAAAGAACTAGAAAACTAATTCTGTCGTCATATTAAGAAATATACGATTTGTTCAGGGAAGACCTGACATTGCATTACTTGTACTGTTAGTACCATTGTTAGTACTCCTATTATTCAATGCGCTGCTTGCCTCGTCTATCACCTGCTCAAGAGACGGTGAGGAAGAGTTTCCCTTACTTGCAGCATCCAATACCTGTTGCAAAGATGTTGATTGCCCTCCACTCATAGCTTGAATGACTTGGTTGACCACCTGTGATTTTGTGTCGGAGCCATTAGTCAAGTTTAGGACATAAGGTATCACATTATTGGTATTAGAATTGGTAATATTTTGAATTTCAGTTAAATTGCCACTATTTCCACCATCTGTGTTATTATTCGAGGCATTTTCGGAAACCTGCGCATACACATCAACATTCACATCTGTTTTTTCGCAATAGCAAATCAAAAACAACATAGAAACACACATAATAACAGGCGCAATACCTTTTTTTTCAATATTCATGTAGTATTCAACGATTCTCTACATTATATGAATTTCGAAACAATATGAAATTTGCGTGACATACCAAAATTCTAAATCGATAGGAATTTTCAAAAATATTCTCAAGATCCTTCTCCAGACGTCATCTTTTATTAAGTAAAAAGATGCTTACTGAAACCGTATACACGGTAAAAATTAATGATGGGCATATCGAATGTGAGAATGCAAAAAATCAATTTATATTTCTACTATTTTTTCAAATTGAAAATACAAGTATATTCTCAACAGAGTTAATTAAAATAAAAAAATGAGGTTTGTGGTTCTTGATTCAGCTGTGTAAACTTTGCCCCTTATTGAGGATTGCATCCACCACTTGGAGTACTAACGAAGCAATTGTTCTTCAATAGTTCGTTTCCGTTAATGTTGAGTGGCAA
>JAATVL010000281.1 GCA_014523525.1 Nitrososphaerales archaeon TH703
GTTAAACTCTTTTTCAAGCATATCTCTTTTTTTACTAATTTGAAAAAGAGAATCAGTATGTTCATATGCTATATTCTTCGGTCTACCAAACATCATTGATTGATACAGAAGGTGATTTTCAGGAATTACAATTCCTGTTTGGTCATCAGAATAAAGAATCTTTAGGGTGTCATCACTTTTTCTCATAGTCTCCTCATGAATGTGAACCATATTAGTATCGTCATGTTCGAAACCAAGCTCGCGGGCTTTTAGGCGGATATCTGCTGTACCATTTGCTTTATCGAGAACAGCCACTCCAAATTCCTCATGATAAATATCAGACATCGAATCAAAATAGGGTATCTTATTCTTGAATCTAATTGTCATTTGATGAAGGTGCATCATTCTTGACGGTACCTTGTATGCTTCCACATACAGTTTTACTGATGGGAGGAACGATTTAACATCTTCTTCATGATGTGGATTTTTATCCCATTCTATAGAATCCTTTACGTCTTTTGTATCTTCCAAGTCTGCCCATCGCCTGATTAACACAACATCATATCTTTGAATCTTATCTCCAAACTTTTCAATCATAGGCTGCATTATTCTTCCCATACCTGAAACGTTGCAGCTACCCTGAATAACATACTTTTGATTTGCTACCTGATCATAGTTGATCCTTGAATTGTGAATGATGTCGGCAACTTTTTTTTCGCCCGTCCTATCTTCGCCTCCTTGAAAAATTGCATTCTTATTCATAGGTATGTAGAAATTTACTTTATTAGTATAACCAAATCCATCTTTAGCTGCATCTATCACAAGATCAGATTCTTTAACTGCATCAGAGATCGTGCCAGAAATATCATAACCCTTTTGTCTAAAGTCAGGTATTTTTTGTTCGGGAACATAGACCGCAAATTTCTTCGCAAAGGCTTCATCAACTCTCTCATCTATTGAATATTTTCCTATCCCAACAAATTGAATCTCTTTGTCATGAGAAAATGCAGATGCAAGTCTCCTACCTATATTTCCATATCCATTTATGAATACTCTTACCATTTCTCAATGTTTTTAGTGAAAATGAAGGATTATTTAATGTATTATTAACTGATTCTTAGTGATCTTATTCCTAGGTTCAAGGTTTGTACTATCAAGATTAAACTCAGGTCAAGTTGATTTAATTATAATTGAAATATAACCATTAAATATCAATACCGTTAAAAAATTAACGTTACGGGATGAAATTATAGATCACAGTGTTTTGAAATGAAAAAGATTTTAATAATTGATAATTATGATTCCTTCGTTTATAATCTCGCCCAATTATTTGGTAAACTTTCTACAGAACCAGTTGTTATTCGTAACAACAAAATAAGTATAAAGGATATAAAAAAAATGCAACCTGATGGAATAGTTTTATCACCGGGTCCAGGACATCCTGCAGATAGGAAATCCTTTGGAATATGCGGAGAAATTATTGAAACCATAGGACCAAAAATCCCTGTATTGGGAGTATGCCTTGGTCATCAGGGAATAGTACATGTTTATGGTGGCGAGGTAATCAATGCACACGTAGTAAGACATGGAAAGACAAGTAAAATAAAATATTTAGATAAAGAACTATTTGGGAAACTATCAAACCCATTTGTTGCAACAAGATATCATTCGCTGGTAGCATCCAGGAAAAATTTTCCTACTTGTTTAGAAGTAACGGCAATATCACTTGACGATTCTGAGATTATGGGTTTGAAACACAAGAAATATCCAATATATGGTGTTCAATTTCACCCCGAATCCGTGCTAACAAAAAATGGCTTTCATATAATAAAAAATTTCATAGAAATTCTGAAAAGATAATGTCCACAGAATATCTACAACAACAAACAAGAAAAATTTTATCAAAGGAGAATATTGATAAAAGTGAATTCAGAAAAGCAATAAATTTAATCTTCTTGGACGAAATTCCTGACTCTACAATTGCTTCTTTTCTAACTGCGATAACATATAGAGGAGTAAGCCACGATGAGTTAAGAATTATAAGAGAAATCATGATTGGACATTCTCATCTAATAACACCTAACGTAACCGGTTCACTTATTGACAATTGTGGTACAGGTGGTGATATGGCTAATTCTTTTAACATAAGCACCGCTGCGTCTATTGTGGCCTCTGCTTCTGGGATAAATGTGGCAAAACATGGTAACAGATCTGCGAGTGGAATGTTTGGCAGTGCAGATTTCTTTGAATATATAGGATTTAATTTAGATACTTCAGTAAAAGTATTAGTTAATACTCTTGAAAGGATTGGGCTCTCATTCTTGTTCGCACCTAAATTCCATCCTAACTTGAAAAGGATTTCTGGAATCAGAAAACAGTTGGGATTTAAAACGATATTTAACATAATTGGGCCCTTATGCAACCCCTGCACAAATATTACTGCCCAAGTTATAGGAATATCTGATCCGAAACTTTTCGAACTTGTATCTAATGCAATGATCAAATCCAATATTAAGAAAATTATTCTTGTCCACTCCATGGATGGCATGGATGAGTTGTCGAATACCGCAAGAAATAGTATGCTTATTCTAAAATCAGGTAATATTGAAAGACATGAATTAGATCCAAAACTATTGGATTTGAAGGTTGTAAAAAAAGAACAGATTCAAGTAAAATCAAAAGAGGATTCTGTGAAGACTACATTACAAACAATATATGGAAAATCTACTAGGGCAAAACAAGATATAGTACTTCTCAATGCAGCAATCGCGTTATTCGCAGGAGAAAAAACTACTGACATTAATGACGGAATAAGAATAGCCAGAGAGTTGGTAAAATCTGAAGTCCCAAGGAGTAGACTACGTGAACTTATATCTAGTTGTGGGAACGTTCAAAAATTAGAAATTGTAGAAGAAAAATTTTCATTATAGAATTGAATTAATGAGTTCATTCATAAGTGCCAATTCTTGATACAATTAATATTGATACAGTTCAAATAAAAAAGATAAAAAAGAAATATAGGATTTTATCTTCTTCTTGGTTTTGCCTTAGACTTTGATTTTGGTTTTGCCTTAGACTTTGATTTTGGTTTTGCCTTAGACTTTGATTTTGGTTTCGTCTTTCCTTTCGTTACCGCCTTGCTCGGGCCACCACCAATCTTAAACATCTTGGTTCCGCAAACCGAACATGTCCCCTTAATCGCAGGTCTTCCATTTTTCATTGTTACCTGTTGTTCGCCCTTAATCGGCCTTTTTGCTTTACATTTTACACAATAACCTTCAGTTGCCAACATATTCAAGTTTATGGGGGTTCCTTATAAGAATAGCTCCGACGCATTTCTATTTGGGGCGTCTGCTTTGTCAATATATCGTGTTCTCTTACTCGGTGATGATGACTTATTATCCAAGTTTTTTGGTTATGAGTATTTTAATATGCATCTAGAGCGTTGTCAATTTTAAACTTGATGAATTATATCTATACGATCTTTCTACCGAATATAAGATATGTAGTATGTCCAATCATTCGCATTGATGGCCTTGTTTTTCCCTCTCTCGCCTCTATATTACGTATCATGAGTTCTGTGCTCTCAATATCTATAAATCCTACTTCATTCATGTGTTTAGAAGTTTTTTCCAATTGGTTCATAGTCGGACATATTACCGCTACAGATCCACTGTTATTGAGGCATTTATAAACAATCTGTAAAACATTCCAAGGATCTCCCAAATCAATTATCGCAATATCAATGTCAGAAAGTTCCAGTTCCTCCTTCGTTATGTCATGTTTAAACATTGAAACATTTTTTTCCATACCTGATTTTTTGAGATTCTTTCTTGCGATTTCCATGAATTGTTCATTGACGTCATATGTAAAAACGTGACCTGAAGATCCTACGAGACTAGCAAAGAACGTAGTTAGTGATGCACTTCCCGTACCTATTTCAAGAACATTAGATCCACTTTTCAACCCAGTTCTTATTGCAATATATCCCAGATCCTTAGGATAAACTATCTGAGTCTTTCTGTCTGACTTCATCACAAAATCATATATTGTTGGTTTCATCACGTACACTTTTTTTTGTTTAGCTGTAATTACCGAAGAACCATACTCAAGTCCTAGTATCTGATCAAAATCTATAATTCCTATATGCGTGTGAAGTTTCTTACCTTTTTCTATTCTAGTTAACCAGTTCTTATTTGCCTGATAAAAAAATAAAACGTAAGCCCCTTCAACTATTTTCATATAAACAATGAATTTACGTAGTGGTAAAAAAATGTACCAATAAAGGATTCTAATTGTATTTGGATTAATGAATATAAGAGACTAATACCTTTACCCATCATAATCTTATATAAAATTGAAATTAGCTTCATTGTATTCTGGGGGTAAAGATAGTAACTATTCTATCTTTGAAATGAACAAACGAGGACATGATGTAGTATGTTTAATTTCTATAATACCTATGATTAGTGATAGTTTACTCTTTCATTTTCCTAATATTCGTTTTACAGGAATCCTGGCCCAAGCTATTGAGTTGCCCATGAGAAACTTTCAATCAAACAGTTCAGAATTAAGCGATGAGGTACTAGTTCTTGAAAAAGCCCTTGTGAGTATTAAAGATGAATTTGGTGTACAAGGCATAGTTCATGGTGGAATATCAAGCAACTTTCAAAAAAGGAATATTGAAACAGTCTGTAATAAATTGAGATTGTCAGTTTTTTCTCCATTATGGAAATTAGATCCAAGTAGCTATCTTCATAAGTTGATAGACCAAAAATTTGAAATTGTTATCGTTGGTGTTTCAGCGTTGGGTTTGGGTCCAGAATGGCTCGGGACATTGTTGGATCATGATAACGTGAAAAGACTGGAATCAATGTCATTGAGGTATGGATTTAACTTAAATTTTGAAGGAGGCGAGGCAGAAACGATTGTTGTTGACTGTCCGTTATATAGGAAAAAATTTCGGATCAAACAAGGAATGGTGAAATGGAATGGAAATAATGGAATATTTGAAATAATAGATTATGAATTAATAGATAAATAAATGTTAGACAATCTTCGCTCGAGTCTTGGGGCAGCTTTAAAAAAATTAGTGGGAGCGTCAGACGTAAACGAAGAATTAATTGATTCTTTGTGTAAAGATGTACAAAGAGCCCTCCTTCAATCTGATGTCAATGTTAGATTGGTATTAAGCATAACTCAGAATTTGAAAAAAAGATCTCTAGAAGAGTCTCCTCCTAAGGGATTGTCAAGGAAGGATCACATAGTCTCAATCCTATATGATGAACTTTCTAGATTGATGGGTAATAAGGGAGATATAACTCCACAAAATAAACAACCTGAAAAACAAGTCATTTCATTTTCCCCAGGAAAACTCAATGTTGTATTAATGTTTGGTATCCAAGGAAGTGGAAAAACAACGGTTACTGCAAAGCTGGCTAGATGGTTAACAAAACACGGATATCACGTAGGGGTTATTGGAGCAGATACTTGGAGACCAGGAGCGCTTACCCAACTTAAGATGAATTGCGTTAAAATTAATGTTGACGTATTTGGGGACGAATCTACTAAAGATGCTACTTTAATAGTTAAGAATGGAATTAGTTATTTTGGGAATGCAAGAGCCGATGTGGTAATAATTGATACTGCTGGCAGACACAAAGATGAAACAGAACTTTTAGAAGAAATGAAAAACATGTATGATATTTCAAAACCAGATTTGATTCTATTAGTAATTGATGGAACAATAGGTCAGCAGGCATATAGTCAGGCTAAGTCATTCCATGATACGGTTCCGGTGGGAGGTATCATTATAACAAAGCTTGATGGAACTGCAAAAGGGGGTGGGGCATTGGCGGCATCTGCAGTAACGGGTGCAAAAATTTTCTTTATTGGAAACGGTGAAAGGATTGATGATCTTGAAGAGTTTAGCCCGACAAGATTTGTGGGAAGATTGTTAGGGATGGGAGACATAAAAGCAATTTTAGATTTAGCTAAAGATTTGGAATTACAGGCAGATGAAAATCAGTCTAAACGGGTACTAAGCGGTAAAATGACAATCGAAGACTTTTATTCGCAGATGGAAAGTGTTGGAAAAATGGGATTTAGAAACATTATTGATAATCTACCAGGTTTGTCAGGGGTAGTCAAGGAAGATCAATTGGATGTGATTCAGGGGAAATTGGAGAAATGGCGGTATATTATCCAGTCGATGACAAAGGAAGAGAAAAAGAATCCTGAGGTAATAAATGATTCACGACGAAAGAGGATAGCAAGAGGCTCTGGTGTAGCAGAGCATGATGTCAAAGACCTCATAAAGAATTTCAATAATTCAAAAAGCATGATAAAACAAAGCAAGGGTAGACAAATGCAAGGTATGCTTAGACGATTGGGAATAGGATAAATAGATACGCTTAATTGAAAAGTAATTTTGAATACAACTTATGCAATTGGTGCTTAAAAAGACAATATATTAAAAACTATCGTCTCAAAAAAATAGTTGAGGATTGTGAAATATGTCATGGAATAGAGAACCAGATATACAAAATATCTTACAAAATTATTCAAGCAACAAGAGATTATCAATATGATACTTTCCTAATTGGATTGACATTAGATCACAGTTTTTATGACAATGAAGATAAGTTTAGATCAAGATTCAAGATAAGAGGAAAAGAGAATATCAAAGCAAGTCTTTTACGTGAAATTAGAAAAAATTTTGGTAAAATTTCGAATAAAAAAATTGATTTGAATTCTCCTGACATTACTGTGAACCTACAAATAGGTAAAAAATTTGAAACTACTGTATCTGTGAATTCAAGTACAGTTATCCTAAGCGGACGATACCGGAAACCAAAAAGATTTCGATCCATGTCTAATAATTCTGACAACGAAGATTGTTTAGAAATTAATCAACGTCATATTGAAAACCTCTTGAAAAAAAAATTGATGACTCTTTTTCATTCTGAATCCATTATTTTTTGGCCTCTCGGCAAGGAGGAACCTGAAAGTTTGGTCCTCGGTAATGGAAGACCATTTTATGTAACAATTAAGAATTCAAAATTAATTAGTTTCAAACATGAATTTTCAATTCGATCCAACGGACTCATATTCAACATAAAAGAAAAGCTTCCATTTTTACCCAAGGCAACACCTTTTTACATAAAGAAAGTCAGAACACTTGTCACATGCGAGGATAATCTAAAATCATCTGATCTAAAATTAATCAATAATTCAGGAATCAGAATTATCGAATCTTATAGTAAGAGATATAAGAATTGGAAATTCATTTATCAAATGCAGTCCAAACTGAAGACTCAAAAAAAATTTGAACTAATAATTGTATGTGATAACAGATTTCCAATTAGGAGATTTATTAATGGCGATGAGAATATATCACCAAATTTATATCAGATACTGGACAAAAGATGCTTGTGTGAGTTCTTTGATATATTAGATATAGTCAGCGAAGATGATTTGCTAAATTAAGAATACGTTCCCATAAAATGAGTAACCTTCGCCATATTCTAAATTAACCAAGTGAATGGTGTTCTAATTTGTCTTTTGTTTGAATTCCGTAAATCCACATTTACCGCAAGTATTTCTATCTTTGTGTTCTGCCATGAAAACGCCCTTTCCACATCTAGGACAATCTCTCTTTTTCCGAGTTAGCTTGTCTCCAGAAATATCATAGAATGAGTATATTTGAGATTTTGGATCTTTCTTTTTTTCTACCATAATGCAATTCCCCGACTATTTCTTTGATTTCCCCTTTTCTGAAGTTTGTTGTTTTTGTTTGAGTTTTACAGCCTTTGCTTCGTCAATGATTTTCTTTCTTTCGGCCTTTTCTAAAAGTCTCATTGATAGGTATTGCGGTAAAGTTTCCTTAGCACTTTTTTCATCATTGTAAATATGAAAAAAGGCATTAACATCAGTACTTCCTTTGTTGCATTTGATTTCTATCGGGACAATTGTCTTTGAATCAACTTTATTTGCCTTGGATATTGTTTCAATCGCTTCTTTTTTCTTGATATTTCCAGGTACATTTCTAAAAATGACCTGGAGTTCTCTCCGATTCATTAATTGATTATCATAATCACGTAACACTACCAAATCAGTACTCATATTAGTGTAAATCGAATCAATTTTTTACTCATATAAGGATTTCCAATCATGTTCTACGAAAGCCTAGGGAAATACGGGTCCGATGGGCTTCGATCCCATGAACTCTGGCTCCGGAGGCTTATGCTCGAAAATCAGCACCCTTTCCTGACTGGGCCACGGACCCCAACCAATATTGCAAAGCCGAAATATTTAATCGTAAATGGAATTGCGTAAAAACTTTGTATTGCCAATTCCTCATCTTAAATTCAGAATGTGTTATAGTTTAAAAACACTTTAGTAAAGTTAATGATACGCAAAACTTTACAGAATTATCCAGTAAAATGCCGTTGTCGAGCAAATATCTGAGCATTAAAGCATTTGCAATAGATATCGATGGAACTTTAACCGAAAATGGAAGTGGAATGATCTATCTACCTGCGGTTTCAAAAATGAGGTTTCTTGAAAAAATAGGGTACAGGGTATTTTTTGTTACAGGTCGTTCCTCGATTGAGGCATACATTTTGTCAGTGTTTTTGGGTATGACCAGGGTTGCAGTAGGGGAGAATGGCGGGGTTGTTTCTAATGGGCCTTCTGACCATACCATTCTTGGAAATAAGGAATTGTGTTTAAAAGGATATGAAATTTTAAGACAATGTTTATCTAATGTAGATACTAAACCAGTGTTTCCAAGAATGTCCGAAGTAGTTTTGCAAAGGACTTTTGATATAAAGGAGGGGATAAAAATACTAAGAGAGAACAAATTAGACCTAGATATAGTAGATAGTAAATATGCATTTCATATCAACGAGTTAGGTGTCAATAAAGCAAAAGGTTTAGACGTTGCGTTAAAGTTCCTAAATATTGAACCAAAGGAAGTTGTGGCGATTGGTGACAGTGAAACTGACATTTCGGTTTTTGGTATTTGTGGCTTGAGTATTGCATTAGGACACTCGGATGATGCAGTTAAGGTTCATGCAGATCATGTTGTAAATGGCAAGGAAGGAGTGGGATTGTGTGATGCAATTGATTATGTCAGTCTAAATTATTTAAGATAAAAAATGAGTTTTAAGAAATTTATTGGTGAAGCCAATGAAGTAATAAAGTTTGCACTTGAGAAATTAGATATTAGAAATGAATCTTACAGTATCACAGAACCAGCCAAAGAAGATTTTGGCGACCTAAGTTGCAATGTTGCATTTTTGCTGACAAAGGAATTACAAAAATCACCGTATGAAATTGCTTCAATGTTAGTTGAACAATATCCTAATTATTCTGAAGGTAAACAACTAGAGTCAGGATCGTATATTTCGTCTGTTATAGCACATGAAAGTGGATACATCAATTTTAAGGCAAACTTTAGCCTAATTGGAAAAGAGATAATATCTAGTATTTTGGAAAATGATCTTTCTTACCTTGATATAGGTAAGCAGAGAAAAGTGATTGTTGAACACACGAGCGTTAATCCTAATAAAGCATTGCATGTAGGACACCTGAGAAATGTCGTAATAGGAGATACCTTGTATAGAATATTAAAGAAAACAAACCATGATGTCACGGTTCTGAATTATGTAGATGATTCTGGCCTGCAAGTCGCTGATATTCTGGTTGGTTTTTTATATTTAAAATTTCCAATAACACCGCCTGACAAGAACATAAAGTTTGCTCGCTATTGTGGTAACGATATTTATGTAAAGGTAAATGAACTGTACGAAAAGGATCAATCATTGGTTGAAAAAAGAAAATCGTTGTTAAAAAAATTAGAGTCAGGTGATCCTGAGGTAAGTTCATTTGCGTCCGAAATCACATCTAAAGTTCTGAAAGATCAGCTGGCAACATGTTGGAGAATCAGGGCTCGATACGATTTACTCAATTTAGAATCACATATAATAAATTCATATTTATGGAAAAAAACATTTGAAATATTACGAGATGAAAAAATAGTAAAGAAAGAGACTAAAGGCGAGAATATAGGATGTTGGATTTTTGAATCCGTTGACGAGGGAACTAAAATTATCGTGAGGAGTGACAATACGGCAACATATATAGCAAAAGATATTCCTTATGCATTACTAAAAGTCGGAACAATTGAGGATCCATTCAAATATCGACTTTTTATGAAGCAATGGGACGATACAGACTTATGGGTTACCACAATTGGCGATTCAATAAATGTCACTCACCCGATATTTTTCCCTGCTGAATATTCTATAACTGTAATTGACAGCAGGCAAACAAGATTACAAAAAATTATTAAGGAAATCTTGGGTAAATTTACATCAAAATCAAATAAATATTTACATTTTGCATACGGTCCTGTGTTACTTTCAAGTAGAACCTCAAAGAGCTTGGGTATAAATGTAGAAAATGAAAAGTCTGTGCAAATGTCCGGAAGGAAGGGAATTTATGTAGATGCTGATTTTGTCCTTGATACTTTATATAGTAAAGCTAAGGAAGAAATTATAAAACGAAACCCAGAAATCACCGGAGATGATCTTGAAAAAACCTCAGAAGAAATAGCAATATCTGCTATGAGATATAGTCTCATTAAGAATGATCTAGAAAAGGAAATAAAATTTGACATGATTGATTCATTAAGTTTAGACGGAAATTCTGGGCCATATTTGCAATATGCATATGCTCGATGTTGCCGATTGATAGAGAAGTCGAGTGCAAAATCATTTCATGGAAATGTAACCTGCCTTTCGAACAGAATTGAATATCGCATAATAAAACATCTTTCAAAATTTGCAATTATTCTAGAGGATACGACCAAGAATATGGAACCAAAGCTTATTGCACAGTATGCATATGAGCTTGCAACAATGTTTAACCTATTTTATGAAAAACTACCAATATTGAAGGAGAGTAACGCCGAAATATCTAACGCAAGAATTTCCTTGGTTGAAGCTATACGTTTAATACTTAAAATGAATCTGTCTATAGTCGGTATTACTCCTCTGGAAAGAATGTAGAATTACATCAAATTATTTAGGTGTACTATTTAGGTAATATTAGGCTCTGAATTACTTACTCAATTTTGTAATTGGTCCGATTGAGCAATTGCTTACAATGGGATTATAAATTCTTAGCTCATCGCATAGTCTTGTTACTTCTTTTTCTGCCTCATTTTCTGTTTCTGAATTGATAATTATATTATAGCACTTAGCGGATCTAACTGACTCAACATTTGAATATCCACTTCTGAAAATAAGATCCTTTTTGATTGTTTCACCTTCCGGATCTCCTACTTGCTCTTTATTTTCGATTGTAACGACAACAAGATATCTTCCCAAGGCATTTTTCTACATTATATTGATTTAACCATTGAAATACATTTCTGAATATCATTCGACTTTTAAATAGTGTGAAAATTACTTCGATTGTCTCTCTTGTCTCTCTATTTCTTTTGATAATGAAAACGTCAGCAATACTCTAACAACTACAATGATTACAAGTACAGCAAGTTCCGTTATCGAAGGAACCAAAATAGTCTTCAAAATATCTGCAGCAACCAAGATATCCAGCGATATTAACATTCCTCGCAGTAGCCGTGATACTATCTCGTTTATACGTAAACGAACTTGTTCTTCTCTCTTCCTTAGGCTTGAAATAGTTGCCTTGAGAAGGCTAAAAAGAGTAATGGCTATTATTGCGAGAATAATTATTGTTATTATAATTTCTAACGCATATACTACATTGCCGATGAGTCCGTCGAGGAAAACTTTACCAATATCTTCACTGGTTTCTGCCAAAGCTGTCTCCTCCTAACCAGATAACAATTTTGTTTATATATATGATATGCCGAATACTAGAACAGTAGGATATTATTTTATGCTCATAAGTCATAATATATCATAAATAGATTTTCCTTTTCAAACCACCTAATGACAATTAATAGAGTACGATATTGATTTTAAACTAAACAAACTCTTAACTCACAAAACGATATTAGATAAAAGCTGAAAATCTGCTTGGGTCGAATCAAGATTAAATTATCTATATAGAGGACAAAATTTTAATTATGTGAAAAAAAATTTAACCCTGTTGGCTGGTCATGTAGCTCAGCCTGGTTAGAGCGAAGGTTTTGTAAACCTTAGGCCGTGGGTCCAAATCCCACCATGACCTCTATTATATTAAAACTTTTCAGTAAGAAATTGGCATAATATGATTTTTTGAACACAATCAGTATTCAAGATTGGTATCAATAATAAAATTATTTTTTATTTTACTAATTTATATGCGGATAATTAATATCTGCTAAGGGTTATTAGTGCCCCTAACGCGGCCTTTATACATCATAGGATACTAATATGGCGTTAAGAACAAATAATATATTTAGGGATATGATATTATATA
>JAATVL010000282.1 GCA_014523525.1 Nitrososphaerales archaeon TH703
AATTACAACTTTTTGGCTTACGAGTTGATTCACTTGGTTTTAACCAAGAATCAAAATCGTTTACAATTATTGAATACAAGAAAGACAGAAATTATTCTGTTATAGATCAAGGATATGCCTACCTTGGTTTACTTTTAAATAATAAAGCAGAATTTATTCTGAAATATCAGGAATGCACAAATAAAAGTCTGAAAAAAGAAGATGTAGATTGGTCTCAGTCAAGGGTCATTTTTATTTCACCAGAATTTACGACATATCAAAGGAAAGCAATAGAATTCAAAAATTTGCCTATAGAGCTATGGGAAGTCAAACGTTACTCCAATAATACTATACTGTTTAGTCAAATACAAACCCCGGAAAAAAGCGAATCTATAACGGTGATAAGCCAGAATAGTGAGATCGTGCAGAAAGTGAGTCAAGAAGTAAAAGTGTATGCTGAGGAATCGCATTTGGACAACACTACTGATGATATCAAGGCACTTTACACAGAGTTAAAAGACAATATACTCAACATAGGTTCAAACATTGTTTTAAAACCTAAGGCCAAATACATAGCCTTTATACATAATAACAATTTTGTAGATATAGTGGTGAGGAAGTCAAACCTTACTTTATATCTTAATATTAAAAAGGGACTCTTAAATGATCCCAAGAAAATGTCGAGAGACGTGTCCAATGTAGGACATTGGGGAAACGGCGACTATGAGATTGTAGTCAAACAGCCCAGTGATATTGGCTATGTCCTGTCCTTGATCAGGCAATCATATGATACGAATTAATATTTTGCGTGAAAAAAAGGTTAAATTATAAACGAATTATTGAAAGATTGGACGCTACATCTTTTTTAGTTATTCTTAGTAGTAAATCTTTCCAATATCACACGAATTTGTCAAGATGGACACAATGAACCTTATTTATAATTTGATAAAGCCCTGAGGAGGCGGCCGATTACGTTTTGGTTTACAAATTATGTCATTTTAAAAATAAAAACACTTACACCACTACTTGCAAGGTAAAGATTGTTCGAAACTTAATGTCTAGAAGATTACTATGCAATGGTTATAGCCTTAGTAGAAACTAAGAATTGAGTGTCTAAAAAATCAGATAGGTTGAGAGTGAGAATAACGAATGTTTTGAGCGTTGCGATTGGAATAATGATCTTATCTTCGGTTCTTTATATAGTAACTGGGGCATCAGGACAGAGTGCTTATGCAGTCGAGAAGATCAATACAGTAAACGTTACCCCAAGACCTATTCATCTTACATTACCTGGTGGACAGTCAGTTACTGTATACCACCTTTTCGTTGTCTACACCCAAAAAATGGACAAATCCTTTGTGTGCCAAGGATTTCCATTTGATCCAGTCACAGGTGAAATTCCCCCAGACTCTGATCTTCCCCTAAATTTACCTTCGCCATTCTTGACACAAGGACGTTGTATTCCATTCGAATCGGAAAATAGAGATTGGCCTTTCCGAAATGAGCCATCGACCACAGTTGTCTCAGGAGCTGACTCAAAAGACGTATACAAATGCTTTGTGAAGTTTACTAATAAATTCAATGACGCAAAAATCCCCTACGCACTCCTAGCGGCTAACAGCAACACCTACGCGCGAGCAATACTTGATGGATGTGATGTTCCTGGAGGAGATTCGAGACTTCCTCCCGGGGTAGTGCCTCAGCTTGCTCCCGGATGGTCGATTACGGGTCTTCCGCTCCTAGCTTCACCCTTCGAGAAAATAAATTAGGATTTCTAACCTCACAATGTCGCTCAAAGAAAATTTACCCCATATGCACCGTCAAAAGCATCACGCAGAAGAGGGTAGTAAAAAAATCAAATTTTCCGCCCAAAATGTTTCAAGTCTTCCAAGAGTTCCAAGAGTTCATATTTCTTTATTATCTTTCCACCATCATTTCTAGAAATGATACTTTTTGAGAGGAGCTTGTTTTATTTAGGTTTTATTCATTCATTCATTCATTCAATAATCCGGGTCCCATGCTGATGCCCCAAAACCGTCATTAGGCTTATGCCGAGGTTTAGTGTAAAGCATGTCAATGATGTCAGGATCTAGGTCCTCGCTAGCACTTGCAAGTAATGGGGCACTGCTTGACTCACTTCCAGAAACTTCTAGTTCTATATCATCATCTTCTTTATCATCATCAAAAATTTTCTTTGCTAACTTCTTGTCTTTATTCTTATTATGGGTAATGATGTCCGTTAGCTCTTCAAACTTGGTTATTTCTTATTCTCCTCCAGTCTTATTTTTATTAACATCCAAGTAGTTACAACTAGACCTAAAAGCATATACTTGGTTGCACCGTGAGTATAACCCCAAAAAGCAGCAACATAGCTTATTAGTATCCAGCTTAGAATAATAATGATTACACATTTCTTTGTGTTATAGCCTTCAAATACTTGGCTCATTTCTTACGAATTTCCGGAGCTCATCTAACCTGGTTTGTCTCGTTTTCAATGCTATTTCTCGCTAAGTCAGGACTGGCTATTGCTTCATTTGTAACGTCTGTGCATGTCATATTATCAAAATGGCGCGGAATCAAACCAGCACTAGTAAGGTCCTTAACTGGGTTTTGACCGGCTAGAATCTTATCTACATTGTTAAAGCAATAGTTAATTATGTTATCGTAAAAGGGTTTGTAGGTATAACTCTGCGCTAGAATTTGCTGGTTTATTACGACCGCTACAGCAATGATAATAAACGCAAATAGTATTGTGTATTTTTTATTCAATCGGCTTCTCCTTTTTCACCAAGTTTATCCCTTTTAAAGCTAATCTGAACGCATCAAGCACGTTATGATAACTTGTCTGTTCTTTATCTAATTTTCCTAAATCATCTGAAATTGCCGTCCGTAAACTCGTTATGAGCTTTTCAAATTTTGGATTGATAGCAATTAAGGGCCTTTCATGCTCTACCAGCTCTTTTGTGTGCATTATCATATCTTTTCCAGCTGTCGAAAAAGGGACCGGTATAACAGTCATATATCTTGCAAGATCTAAATTATGTTGTTTGCAATACAATATTTTTTCTTGAATGTATTCCCATCTTGTTGTCTCTCCTACAAGCTCCTTTAATGTGGTAATAAATTCGGGATTAGCTGCATCAACATATATTTTAACAGAGTCCAGATAATCCTGGTCTATGTTCCTTCTGTTTAATCCACGAATAATGTCCATCACCTTTTCAGCCATATCTTGAAAGCGGGGCCGTTCATACTCTTCTGCAATCAACACTTCAATCCTGCCATTAGCTAGCTGTAATAGGACCATTCCAAAAGCTGAAGAACCCCAACCAGGATCCAATCCCAACACCTTTTGAGCTTCTACTATTACTCTATTGGGATTGTATTTCTTGCCTAGTTCTACAGTTCTATCAATATCTTTAGTGTGGAATGTGTTGCCTATCAAGCCTAGATACTGCAAATCATACTCTCTTGCAAACTCTGGCTCTAGTTTCTTCTTTTGAATAAAGGCCCTATCATATATCCTGTCAAGGCCATAAGTATAATCTAACAATAGCTTTGTGTATTTGCTATTAGGATCCTTCTCTATTCTTTCAAAGAGGCCACCTGGTGCATTGGGAGTTGAGACCATGATAGTTTTCCCCTTGCTTTTCTCCTCATAAGCCATTATTGCCGGTTCTAGTTCTTGTTGTATAGACCTGTCAAAGTAGTCGGCCTCATCTACAAAAAGATAGGCAGCATCAAAATATCCCCTTATGTCTTTGATGTTCTTTGTTGGCATTACTTTGATCCATGTTTTCTTTAGCCATAGCTCGGCGTATTTGGATTCTAATTTAACAGGGAATTTCTTTTCAAATAGCTGCTGCATCTTTTCTTTGACGTAATTAGCAAACTCTTCCCTTGTTCCGGATATTATGAAAATTGTTTTATCATCTAATTCAGAAGATGATAATATTTTCCATGTTAAATAACGAATCATAAAGGTGGTAACTCCAATCCCTCTTGCCTTCTTTATCCAAATGTTCTGATAGTTTTCTATTGCATCAAAAATTAATTTTTGATAATCGAAGATGGGGTATTCCTTACCATTCTTGACAGGCAAACCAATAATGTGATTAAAGCAGCAATTGCCCTCTTTGTTTATGAATTCTTCTCTATGCTGTTTCTGATCCCATATCCAGAACGGCTTGCCTAGAAATATATCTAAGCTAGACGATGATGTCCCTGTCGTTGATGGTTGCTTTGGTTTCTGGTATTGTTGATACGGTAACATTCCCTATAGAAGGAGCTACGCTAAAGTAATTAGAAAGTGTTATGTTTAGCTTATGCAATTCAGCTATGGCGCCTAATTGAATAGATGGATTATGTTCGTTGTTATCTATTATTTCATATAGTTTCTTTTGCAAAAAATAGATCTCGTTTATTCTTTCTTTAAACTCGTGTAAATATTCATACTGGCCTTCTCTCAGCTGCGAATACCAATGATAGCTCTCTTTCTTTATCAGCTGCCTTACCGTGCATAGGGACCTGTCTGTTATGGTCTTGCCTGTCTGGTCGAATATGACTTGCGCAATTTCCAGGTCCGGCACTTTTTTAATAGTTAAACTAGCAACTATAGACTTGATTAATTCTTTTTCTTTATGAGCGAATTTGGACGTGCTTATATCTTCCCCTTTTAGGAAGATAAACTTTGTTCATTAACCCTTCCTATAGGATTTAGAAATATTTGTCCAAAGACTCAATGAGGTTGTCGTTGTTGGCAGCGTCAGCGTAAGCAAATATTTTATCAATTTCTTCATCAGTAAGTTTACCACCGGATATCATTTTGTCTGTCCATATCTTTACGGCAGCATCGGGATATTTGTAAACATACAGTAACCTCTTTCTTGTATCATATCCGAGATCGACGTGATATTTGGAAAACGTGAACCAAAATAAATGGGAATAGAAATGATGATCTTTAAAATTTCTTTTCAATAAAGTATGTAAAAAATGTCCAAAATCTTCCTCAGTGACGTGAGACAGAACTAGATCATCTGGATCAAAAATATTGTTTACCTCAGACTCTTCACCAGTAACATGAAGTTTAAAGAATTTGGACATATTTTCTTCTCTAGAAAATCTAGATAATATTAGGAGCCCAAGAAAATTCTTCCCTTTTGGACTGAGTGAATCATAATTATCCAACATATTACGAATCTGTTCATTTTCCGATTCAGCCTGAGTTTTCATTTCCCTTTAGCCTTTTTACATGACTTGAAGTAAAATAAATAAATTATCTATGTCTGCGTGCGTCTTAGACATTCATCACAGCATTTTCCGTTTGTTTTTATGAATTGTTCTCAATGTTCCTTTTCATCAAAAATCCAAAAGGGTTTATCTAGAAAGATATCTAACTCGTTTGAATGTTCAGATAATAACGGGTTAGTCGTATTATAGAGCGGGTACGGCGTTATCTTTTTTGGTTTCATGTTTTGATTCTACTTGTTTTTGCATAACATACATGCTAGCCTCATAGAAAGGTAAAATGTAAGTCTGTAATTCTGCTATTTTCAATAATGCATCCATTGCCTTGTAATCCTTTTCTCTATATTTTTTCCACATTTCTTGATTAACAAGTTTTAACTGATCTATTCGTTCTAAATGCTGATCCACGAACTTAGTTTTTGCGATTAATGATAGACGGTCGAATCTTGATTCTTTAATTTGCTTCTTTAATCTGTAAAAGTATTGTATTGATATCTTAAAGCCCCTATCGTTTAGATACTGCAAACTCTCTTGTTCTGAAAGTTTCATTACCATGCATTGAATGATAAACGGTTTAAGTTGCTCTTTTTTATACATATTTTTACTCACAATTTGTTTAGTTTTTCTCTCATTGAT
>JAATVL010000027.1 GCA_014523525.1 Nitrososphaerales archaeon TH703
CTGAAAATTAAGTGGAAACGTTTGATATCTAACGGAGAAACTTGTCCTAGATGTGGATCAACAGAGCGAGAACTCAGAAAGGCTGTGTCGACCCTAAAGAACTCATTCGCTCCATTAGGGATTAAAGTCATTTTAGAGAAAGAAGAACTTTCTGATACTGAATTTAAGAAAGATCCCTTACAATCTAACCGGATTTGGATAGACAACCGTTTGCTTGAAGATTGGATTGATGGAAGGGTT
The DNA here is from genome assembly GCA_014523525.1 of Nitrososphaerales archaeon TH703. Classification (GTDB taxonomy): domain Archaea; phylum Thermoproteota; class Nitrososphaeria; order Nitrososphaerales; family Nitrososphaeraceae; genus TA-21. The sequence goes on from JAATVL010000027.1 coordinate 241, forward strand.
GGGCAAATCCCTTGCTGCGATGTTTGCGGCACTCATGATTGTAGAACTGTGGAGGTCCAAGGACAAGCGTTCGAAACAATTCCAGCTCACATCATCATAAAGGCTGAGCTTTCCGCCGCATCTCAGTTAGTTGGGCCGCAAACAATTTAACAACCTTCCATTATCTACAAGAAACTCTGAAGGCTTGCATTAAGATATCTATCGACATAACGTCGGTAAATTCTATAATATTATCCTGTGGTTACTAAAAATATTCAAGGCCTCATTTACGTCATGCAGAATTTTTCAGTATTATTTCAATTTTTTCGACACAGAAACAAATGATACTAATGCAAATACTGTCATGATAAATGGTAAGTATTACAACAAACTATTTTCTTCCAGCGTTCGATTAAGGGGCCGGTCGAGTACTATACCTTGATTCCCTCTGTCTTTGGGTAACTCTATGAGCCATTCTTTTCTTCAAGGAATCACTCATCTGATCGAACATTTTTGCCAAATCCCAACCAACGTTGACATAACTAGTAACCCTATGTGTAGATATTATGTTAGCATCAACCTCGTACCTTTTTCTCGCTCCTTGAATATCTCTTATCTTCAGACGGCACCGGGCTTGTTCTATGTCTGGGTATATCTTCTTTAACAATTTGACTAGATTTGCAAATTTGGATTTTGCAAGCTCCGCATCGAGTGGGTCGTCTGGTAAACCAATAAGAAAAATGGGAATTTCTTCTTCGACCTTTTCTCCAAGCAACGTGATTATGTCTCTGTAAGTGATTATTCCCTGTACTTCATCAATTGCCTCTATAACACAGTACGTAGAATCTTGTGATACGATTAGATCAACTACTGATCGGAGAGTGTCATCAGTATTTGAAGTTATTACGTTTTTGTCTGCTATCCCACTTATGGCAATATCGAGCCTATCTTGGATCTCATCGATTCCAAGTGACTTTCTACCAATCCTTTCAGAGCGTAACATTATCTCTATGATATGCTTGGAAGTTAACATTCCGGCTAGGCGATGTCCTTGAAGAACGGGTAGGTGATCTATTCTTCTTCTTTTCATTATTGTCTTGGCAGAACTTATTTTATCAGTCTGACTTATGACAATGGGACTTGGAGTCATAATATCTGATGTGCTTGTCTTTGGGATATGGGAAACAAGCATAGTATCTCGAATTGCCCGGACAATTCTTTTCGCCGAAATCTGACCTATTATCTCGTTTTTCTCCACTAGTGGAAGTGCCCTAAGTCTATACAAACTCATCAGCCTCGCAGCTTCCGCGATTCTACTATAAGAATTGAGAGTTGGAATTATTTTTCCCACAGTGGCAGGATTTGCCGAAGTGATGTTTCTAATTCCTAAAAAATCCCTGATGTTTAGGGATGCAACTTTCCCTGATAGAGGTACGAATATGTCATAAGAGTTTCTATCCATTAGTATTCCAATTATCTGTGATATAGAATTACTAGCATCGGCGATTACTTCAGGCTCAATGAAATTACTCACTGCTGTATTACGTAATTCATTGAAGCTTTGATACAAGTCCGATGTTGACATAATCAATAATATGGATTTCCCCTTACTTTTATTTTATATGTCTAGATTAGCCCAAGAATGTATTGCTCGACCGTTAGAAGTTCTCTTTATTTCACATAGCGACATTTGGATATCCGGAATTGCATAGCAGCTATTCATACTTTGATAGTTGAGTGCTCCGCTCCAATTGTTGTTGGATAGATTCGGTAATGATCTCGGATTTTATGAGCAACGTAAGGACAGGAGATGAATTCCATACTACAAAAGAGATTTGTAGAACTCGATGATAATGATAATGGAAGTGTGGTTATGCTTGGCAGAGATACCAAGGCATTGGCTATCACTGAAAGAGATTTTGTTAATAAAGTCGAAGTTCCGAACCATTCAGTGTATATTCCTGTACTTACGCATGATTTCTATAACTTCATCATCTGTAACCTGAGAAAAGTCTTGATAGAATGCTCCAACAGCTCCAAATATCGACGGCGAATGTAAAACGATCACTTCATCTGCCATATCTCTGAGTTTCTCGATTGTATCGCGAGGACCTACAGGAATTGCCACTATCAACTTTTTTAGTTTTTGGGATTTCAACCATTTGATAGCTGCAAACATTGTTGTGCCTGTTGCTACTCCATCATCAACTAGCAGAGCAACCTTCCCTGCAAGGTGATATGTCTTGTTTCCCCTAAATTTCATCAGACGCCGATCTATCTCTCTCTTTAATTCAGAAACACTGTCCTGGATGTATTGTTGTGATATATCCGACGAGCCGATAACATCTTCATTTGGAATAAAACTTCCGTCATGCATCACAGCGCCTATTGCGAATTCCGGATTCAATGGATCTCCTACTTTCTTTGCCACGACAACATCTAGACTAACCCCAAGCCTGTTAGCTATGATTTCGCCTGTCACAACGCCTCCTCGCGGTATCGCTAATACTATCAGAGAAGTTTCCCATACTTCTTTTAACCATTGCAGTTTTTCTGCAAGCATCATTGCAGCTTGCGTTCTGTCTTTGAACAACATTCTGATTCTATGCAAATATACCTGCATAAAATAGTTTCATGCAATATATATTGGTCTACTACATGTGACTATGATAGTATCGGTGGAGAAAAAATCTGGACCCAAATATTAATCGTATAATGGCGGCAAGAATTCACAAGTATCGGTCCGCTCTTGTCATTGAGGAAATCCAGAAACCAGTTATATCCTCACCAGAAGCTGTTTTATTAAGAGTTGGTGCAGCGGGTTTATGTCACTCTGATTTACATCTAATTAACGGGGATTGGCAGAAAAGTCTGCCACTAAGCTTGCC
>JAATVL010000283.1 GCA_014523525.1 Nitrososphaerales archaeon TH703
GTTGGTATATGGATAGGTATAGATATGAATTAGAATAATACTATTTCTATCCATTGTATTCCGGGTTTAAAGCGGTATCTAGGTTTAATTATGGTAACAATTTTGAATATTCATGACATTCCTAAGGTTTAAAGATACTTCAAGAAATACTTATCACGTAGTTTCTCTTAGTAGTTTAATGGTAATTTTTAAATCAAGTGTGACTATGCACAATACTTCAATAATTTTGTCAATAGCAGCATTTGTTGGGCTATTTATATCAGGTTTGCTGGTCTACTTATCTGCCACCAATCAGCACAATGCATACGCTCAATTATCTTCGCCTGATAATAACAAAACATTGTTCGTGACAGGATCTGCCACAACACAGGTAAAACCTGATAAAGTTACTGTGTCACTAGGTGTGGAAACAACCAATACGAAGGCAAAAGCTGCGCTAGCCGCAAATTCTGAATTAATGAACAAGATCATCAGTGCCCTTAAAATAGCAGGTGTTAAAGATAACGAAACAAGTACGTCATCATTCACCATAACTCCAAACCGTGACTACTCTATAGATAAGAACCAAGGCAAATTAATTGGATTTACTGTCAGCAATTCTATACAGATAGACAGCAGCAATGTAAATAACACATCAGATTGGATTGACCTTGCAGTTTCGTCCGGTGCCAACAATGTAAATAGCATCTATTTTAGTCTGTCAGATAAGAAACTTGATGATATTAGGAAGGAATTGGTAAACGATGCTATTGATAATGCAAAAGAAAAAGCAGATATTGCTGCTTCAGCATTGGGACTCAAAATAGTAGGGATAAGGACAGTAAGTATTGATCAAGTAACACCCTTCTTTACAGGACCAACCCCGTATGGTGCCGCATCACTCAAAAATGAAGCATCCGCACCATCAACTCCAATATTGACAGGAGAACAACAAATATCCCAGAACGTTAATATCGTTTTTCTCGTGGAATAATAAATTAACTTGTTTAGAGATAACTATGATAAGAATACAATAGCAGAATCAAGCCTAAATATATATACAATACTCTATAACTTCTAACCTAATTAAGGATGTCATACTACAAAGCACCACGTTTTCCGAGCACTAATAAGATAAAAATTGCAGCAGCAGTTATTACAATAATTGTTATTATAGTTATACTGGCTGAATCAATAGTAATTGTTGAAGCAGGTCATAGGGGTGTAGTGCTTTACCTTGGAGCAGTTGAAAATAGGGTATTAGGAGAAGGTGTACATTTCATTGCTCCTTTTCTAGAACAAGTCGTTCCAATGGAGGTAAGAACACAAAAGTTCCAGGCAGAAGCAAGTGCTGCATCAAATGATTTACAAGAAGTGCAGACTGTTATTGCATTAAACTATAGAATTGATCCAACGGAAGCAAATAAGATATATCAAATTTTGGGTGTTAACTATGCAGACCGTGTAATATCCCCAACTATTCAAGAATCGGTCAAAGCCAGCGTAGCCAAATTTAATGCAGAAGATTTAATCACAAAGAGAGAAACGGCAAAAAGTGTTATTGCTAATGCGATAAGAAGTACGCTTGCTGCAAATGATATTCAGACACAAAATGTATTTATCACTGACTTTAAATTTTCGGATGCTTTTGCTTCACAAATAGAACAAAAAGTAGTAGCTTTTCAAAAATATCTTACTGAACTAAATAATCTAAGGTCTGTTTCGGTAGTTGCAAATCAATCCGTTGCCCAGGCTGAAGGACAAGCAAGAGCAACCGCTGCTAGGGCAGGTGGTGAATCACAAGCAATAAAGATAATCACGAGTCAATTAAGAGAAAGTCCAGAATACCTCCAATGGCAGGCCATATCAAAATGGAATGGACAAATGCCGTACGCCCTCGGGAGCAGCGGTTTTCCATTCTTCCAGCTACCTTTGCCAAAGGCTCAAAACCAAACTCAAACTCAATAATTTTCAAATTTTATTTTCTAATATCATAATTGGTACAAATTCAATTTAGCATGGTTTAAGACCACCTCAATTCTCTATTTTCAAAAAGATAAACTGAAAGTAAATAATTTATTAGATGAATCGACAGTTCTCACCTTTTCCCTATCTTTTTTATTATGAACACTTTTACCTTAATCCTGATGAAGAGAGTAAATTCCAACTAAATGAGTAACGATGAGTATGTCACATTATTTTGATTGGCCGAACTATCACTTATTAGCCAACTAGGTAATATTCAACAATTTGAGATTTTCATATGATTCTCTAAGTTTTAAATATAGATCTTTAATGGATGGTTCCAAGAGTGCATATGAGAGGTAGAAATCCTCAGCCTCACGTAAGTATCTTTTTATTTTGTTATTCACTAGCTTTCCGCCTATCTTTGACATATTGTTGATGAATTTCATATTATTCGCTCTATCTACCAATTTTATGACTTTGATATCATAGTCAGCAGCGCTTAATCCTTTGCAATAATCATGGAATCTGGCCAACTGCCTTTGTTGATCATCGTCTCCAGGAAAGTTTTCAAGCGGTTTTATCTTTAGATCCATACAAATCTCATAGACCCTATTACCAAATCGATATTTGAGATATGCTTCAAAACCATATTCTTTAGTTTTATACAAATCAAGTATTCTGTCATTATCTTCCATCACATCGTGCAATATCGAAGAAACTATTTCGACACTAGTAATATTCCGATTAGCTGTTAGATAGTGTTTTACTACATCCCTTGTTACAGGCCAAATATGTGTTTCAAGAAATGGCGATTGATTGTCTTCTCGTTTGATCCCGTTATGTATCTCGGAGGACACATCCATTGCAGTAATAATATAATCATCAATTCTTATACCACTTTGAACAAGGAAATTTTCTAGATCTTCCCTCTTGACAAAATCCTGATTCTTCATCAGTTTATACTTAACAGCTGCATAACAAAAGGATTTCTTATTTTACAAGATAAAAGGCAATGTCTAGATCTAACAAGAGCCATGAAATCTTTATTGGAGAACAAAAATTTGAAATAATCGAAAAAAAATACTGGTAATTATTACTGTTAATTTTCTAACTAGCAGGTGATCCCTCTGTTATTTCTTGTTCATCGTATCAATTGCCCTCTTTTTCTCCTCATTCAATTCATCGAGTGAAACGCTATTTGCCAAAATGATAGTTTTACCACTTTCGTCGGTATCGGCTTCAGTAAATATTGCTGCATATTCACATGATGACAGAACTTTAATGACTGAATCATCTTCAGGCAGCCTTAGTTCTAACTCTCTAAGTGGTATTACCGAACCATAATTATCAATATCAAGTTCAACAACTTTGATTTTATCAGCTTTTATCTCTTGTATTTTTACTAGCAAAATACACCATATTATACATCATTCAGCTACTTAGGTATTTTCACCTAGATTTTCCCTCAAATCTAATAAAAAAATAATATATTTCTACAAACCGTCCAAGACATTTTCTAGCAATGAGAAAAAGTAAGTTTAACTAAATTATTTTAAATATTGTAATTTGGTAACCAACAAGATATAGATGACAAATTGAAATTCAAAATTTCTACAAAATCCTAATATTTGAGCGGAGTTATATATTTGTAAAGATATTCTTATTAATGATATTTGTTCTATAATACTAATGCTAAATAGTAGTTTTGAACAGCATATTGCAGTACTACTTCCTATAATTGTAACTTTAAATACAGTATTTGTTTCTGGTTTCATCGATCTCGACTCTACTGGTATTATTATCTCAAATTCCATCAATATATATGAAGAAAAGAGGACAAAATCATCAAGACTACCCTCTAGCCATTGGTGTAGAAAATGCTCCTCAGATTCATTTTACCTAGAAGATACTATCGAAGTTACACCGTCCAGTAAACCAACATTGTGTGAAATATATGTATGTGACAGCTGTGGGCAGAAAATTGAACATTGGAAGTATTTTGAGGAATCTCCTTCACCCTGAACTTTTTTGATTGGTTTCGTGTGAATAATGTGTAATATTATCATCATCAGGCTGGAAACAAGAGATCAAAGGAACAGTTATGAAGATAATATTAACAAAATAACATCCAATAACTGCCTTTGCAGGAGCTTGATAATTTACTTAAGCAACTAGGACTTTAATCGCTGTTTCAAATCAACTATTGTATTACTCAATTGTTTATTAATTTGTTCATATGTTTCTATTTGCTTCTTCATTCTGGATAATTGTTCATTCATCTCTTCCTGTTTCCACATGGTTTCAAAAATAGTAACATATGAAATAACAGTTGATCTGATGGTAGAAAACAATGAAAGGCCCATAGCCTCATAAGAGGTATCTTTCGTATCATCTTTTAATTCAACGTATAATAGAAATTTTCTATCAACTAATAAAATAGAAGCTCTAATTCTTAACGCTTGTCCAAGGTTCATAATCTTAATATCCCATTCATCTCTGAATTTTTTTGAAATTTTATGTATATCATCATCAAACGGAGTAAGAATTCTTATTTTTAATTTACTATTATTTTTTCTCATTTCCTGTAATTTAGTCAGCATACCCATACGTTCTTGTCTATGGAAAGCATTAGAAGTAGAAAAGAGTGCCAAAATTTCACTCTCAGATGACCATGCTAACTTAGAACCTAACTCTTGTACTTGAACTGGATCCTTAATAATTTCAAATGTTTCATTTTCATTTATATCCATCTTATTTTTCATTTTACCGAATTCTTGTTCCTTTAGCATAAGACTGGCCAAAATAGGATTGGAAACGTGTTGTTCATCATTACAAATAGAGGCTTTAAAATCATCGCCATATAAGTTGGCCAGGTTTTTAAACATCCTCATACATTCCTCTGAATTAAAAAAGTACTCGTTACCATCTATTTTCTCCTGTATTGTCTTATTTTCTTTAAAGGTTTTACCACATAATGCACAAGTATGCCTATCATCAGGATTTTCTGTGTTCAGAATTTCATTCAACTATCCATTAGATCTAACAAAGTTATTTAAAAGTTTAATTAAATATTGAAAAAATAATAAAATATTTCTATATTTATGTAAAAAACTCAATTAATCCTTTTTATAATATTGCATTGCATCATTGAGATACCACGTCTCAAGATTTCAAATCTTATGCAACAATTGAGGTCGATTAATGTTCTAAATTTTTTTACTAGATGATTTCAAAAAACTGACTATTCGTTGTAAGTATATTTCTATTCTCTTAACCACATGGCATTAGCCTCAATTCATGAAAGCGAACTAACTGTAAGTCGACCAGTAAATAACCAAAATTATACTGTAGGA
>JAATVL010000284.1 GCA_014523525.1 Nitrososphaerales archaeon TH703
CTGATTATTTTAAATTCATTAAATTTTTCTGTAGCTAGTGCTTTTAATGGAGTAAGGTATACCACCTTTTTCCCCATGTTAAGAATATTTATCATCCCCATTAATCCAATTAATGTTTTCCCACTTGATGTGGGAGTTGTTACTAGTATGTTGTTACCATTCATTACTCCTTTTGATAATGCAAGTTCTTGCGGGGGATACAATGAATCGTATTTTAAAAACTCTAAAAGTTGCTTCAGACATTCTTGCATATAATCAGATTGAATTTATTCTAATTAATATATTAATAATATTCAAATTTTGATAAAGCGAACGTTGCAACTATTGACGAAAGTAAATTTGTACTTGAAGTCAGATTTCTTTTAAAGCTAATCTTTAACCCTGTTGTCTTTTACAATAAGAGCATTTGTGACATAAGTCAAAAATAGATTGATTTCAAGCTTTCTATTTATGAATCAACACATTATCTTTCAGACCCCAGAACAGAAATGTGCCACAAAAAACGTTTTAAGTATTATTTTGGTGATCTCAATAGTAAAGTTTTTCTATGAAATCACAGACATGATAATTGTAAAATTAGTAACAATAGCAAAGATTTTCCCTTATATATCTGGCAACACTTAGGGAATTGTATAAATGGTTACCATCCCAAAATTTTTGCAGATTTGGCGGCTGCGTCATCCAATGCTTGTTTAGGTTCTTTCAAACCATAGTAAACGTCATCCAATGCTTCCCTTATGTGTTCTGCTATTTGCGGATATTCTGGAATATTAGGTCGGCTATGTCCGATGTTTATCATATTAATTAATTGATCATAATATGGAATAGTCTTATTTGCCTCTATCACATAAGGAGAACCTTGTCCTATTGATATCTGGGTTGGAAGATTGGCATGTGATACTACGTAGGGAGCAAGTATGCTAGGCTCTAACATTATTGTAATTAGTTCCCATGCAAGATCCTTGTGATTTGAGGTACTAGGGATACTAAATTCCCATCCCCCCATTAAAGATGAAGTGTTATATTGATTTGCTGGTACGGGGAACATTGGTAGAAATCCAACCTTCTGCTCAAAATCCCTTTTTTGCTCAGTTGTGTTTAAGTCAACATGATGCTGTAAAGCTTCAAGCATAACTGCAAACTTCCTGTCAAGAAATTCCTTACCCCAGAAATGTTCTTTCTGTGGCTTTACTCCTGCGTCGATCTGAGCCTTGATAAATTCCATCGCTTTTACACCTTCAGTGCCATTATATGTTGGGAAAAAGTAGGTTCCTTTGGTTGGATGCCCCGTCTTTAATTCCACTATATTTCCTCCCTGCATCCATAAATAAGGATAAAATTCTATATCAGGCGAATGACTTGCACCAACAAGATGCACGCCCTCTATTCCTTGAGGTCTTAGTACAGCATTTAGTTTCTTTGCAGCTTGGATATAGCCGTCCCAAGTTCTCATAGAATTTGGATCTACTCCTGCTTTTTGCAGCATATCTTTCCAGTACCATAAACCCCTGATATCGGTCCATGCCCAGATAGCATATATCTTGTCGTTGTAAAAACCACCATCCCAATTTTCTTGATACCAGTCATTTTGTCTTCCCCAGACTTTCGTATAGTTCGTAAGATCAGTTAAAAATCCACTTCCTGCAAATTCCCCAAGCCAGATTTGATCAAGGCTGACTAGATCAACAACGGTATGATTCTTTGCTGCGGATAAAAGCCTGTCTCTCATCTCGTCATACGGATATGTTGTATAGTTCATTTGAATATCCAAATCTGGATGTCTATGTTTTAGCTCTTTAATCGCTGGCAAAATTAAAGATTTCCACCTTTCTGGGTCGCCTTGGTCTTGAAGTATTCCAGAAAGGACAACCTGATTCTGAGCTGATAGCGTAGTAAAATTAGGAGCCAATATTACAATAATCAATAAAAGTAGCACTAAAAGTGAGGATAATGAATTGGTAGTGTACACGAGCAGATGTAATTTTTACCGGTTTTTAAGCTTTTTCAACTTCTCCTGTTCAAAGCATCACACTTTTTGTTACATCAAATTCCCCATCTATTTCTGTGAACTTCCATCAGGATGCTTCAGTAAGTTCCTCTTTTCTCATTAATTTCGTGAAATGATTTATATCAACTTGATCAATTATAACAGATGTTCTGCCTGTTTTGGTAAAATTATATAGCAGGTAAACTAAAGGAAAATGTAGCTCCTATACCATTGGAGTTATTTTCAGCCCAAATTCTTCCTCCATGTGCTTCTATGATTCCTTTTGAAATATAAAGTCCTAAACCTGTGCCAGTAATGGATGTTGTAGTAAACTTTGAGAAAAGCTTTGAAATTACCTTTGAATCAATACCTCTTCCAGTATCTGATACGGTGACAATTGCTTCATTATTATGATTATTAGCATTATGATTCAGATATGCATTTATGGTAACTGTCCCATTATCAGTGTATTTTAGCGCATTAGAAATCAAATTAGAGATCACCTGATAAATTCTATCCTTGTCAGCATATACAGTGATTGATTCTCTTCGTTGGAAGACAATTTTATTTTTCTTACCATTGATTTCTGTATCAGTCCCTCTGTTCTCAATGTCAGATATTACGTTCTCAATTTTCTTATTAAGATCAATTTTTATTTTTGAAAGCTTCAATAAACTGCCTTCAATTTTCGTAACATCTAAAATTTCCGAGGAAAATCTTTGAAGTCTTCTTGCGTTTCTCACAATAACTTCTAAGAGACCACGCTCGTATTTATCGGATACACGATCATGTAAAACATCCGCCAGTCCAAGGATAGGTTGAATTGGAGTCCGTAATTCGTGTGCTGCCATGTCTATAAACTCTTCCTGTAGCTTCTGATGTTTTTTTAATTGTTCGTTGGCTTCATACAATGAGACGTTGGCATTAGTGAGCTTCCTTGCCATTACATCTAGTGAGGAATTGGATTCATTCAACTCTGCAGTTCTTTTGATCACCTCTTTCTCCATTGTGCTATTCCACCTAAGTAGGAACACAACCAAGAGAATAATGGAAGCAAA
>JAATVL010000285.1 GCA_014523525.1 Nitrososphaerales archaeon TH703
AATACCAGGAGCGCCACCCTTTATTCTAATGCATAACCCACCATGAAACTCTGAGAGTACTGTACCGAGGCCCGTTTTGCATTCTATCTCGGCTTTATGAGCTATCTGAGCAGATTCCGTATCAGAAAGACCCAAAGAAAGCGCATCATTGAGTGCAAAAGCCAAACTCAATGCTGCAGACCCACTTGTGCCAATTCCGTATCCAATTGGTAAATTGACTTCATGACTTACTTTAATAAAGTGATTCTTATTCGTTCTTTTTAGAAATTCATTTATTACGAATCTTGAAACTATCGCATCTTTAGAAATAACGCCATTGATGACAATTATGAAATTATTGCTTTCACTATCATAAAGTTCTACTGTGCTTCTGACCCCTTTGCGAATGGAAATTCCTGCCCCCAGAGAACCACGATTAAGGATTGATCCATCTTTAACTTCACTATAGAATCCGGTAATATGGCTTGGACTATACGCTTTTGCAATAGAAATAGGAGGATTTATTTCTAAAGTCATTTTGTGTCATAATATAATATTTTGAAAAATATAAGAATAACGTTTAATTAGTTTATATCTATTTAAATGTACTATGCTTCAGAATGAACGACGCTTGCAAAAAATTGGAAGTAGTGTCTTGATGTCATTACCAGCCGAATGGATAAAGACACTTGGTCTTAAAAAGGGAGATATTTTATCTATTGAAAATAATCATGATAATTCAATTACTATATTTCCTGCCCGAGATAGAAATAGTCAGGGTACAGAAATAACGATTCATCTATTTGATCTATCCCATGACAAATTAATTAATCAGATTTATGGAGCATATCTGTTAGGCTATGACCTCATAAAGATCATAGGCAAAACTCAAATCGATTTTGAAAATCGGGAAATCATTAAAAAAGCAATGAGAAATTTGGTTGGTCTTGAAATCGTTGACGAAGACGGCCTTAATATGACTATTCAATTTCTATTGGATGCCCGCTCTATGAATATTTCAAAAATACTGAAACAAATGAGCTCTATTGTCAACGGAACGCACAGGGATATAGTTAGTGCCATGAAAACTGGAGAAACCCATATCGATCTTCTTGTGAGGGGAAGAGATGATGAAGTAAACAGGCAATACTTCTTAATTGTACGACTAATTAGAACGGCAATGATGGATCGTAGATTAGCTTCTAGTCTGGATCTTAGTAATATCGATATACTCGATTATAGAATTGCGGCAAATCATTTAGAGAATGCCGGAGATCTTATTTCTAAGCTATCTTCTCAGCTATCAGGCTCCTTTGATGAAATAAAATATAAAAAAATTATTGAGGGAAATTACTTAATTTTAGAAATGCAAGAAAAATCCATATCTGGATTCATCACAAAGGATACTGAAAAGTCTTCTCAAGTAGTAACTCTCTTCAATAAATTCAACGCAATATCTAACTTCATAAAGAATGATTATATCAAGCTAGAAGGGAATTATCAATCTGTACTGAACATAATAAATATAATATACACTATGGATGAAATTGCGAAGTGTTGGGTAGATATTGCAGATTTGATAAAGCCTGTCTATTCCATCAGATAGAAAAAATTTTGAGCAGCTTGACTTGTGGGATGAATGAATGAAAGGGCTAACTTTCTAGCTTTTTAAATACATCATCAAAAAATCTTAATGGTACTATTTTTACAGTATTGAATGAAGAAATTCCCACCGCAATACTTAGTTCCTCTATATTATGTGCATTTTCTGCTTCCAAAATGATAATCCATTCATGTTCGAGAACTGACATGTAAAAGGCAACTACCCTTTTTACATTGAATCTTGAAATATTTGTTTCAATTTTGCTCTTCATTTCTTTAAAGATTTTTTTACTCTGTTCATTATTTAGCGGACAAGATTCTGGGCTGTGTACTGCAAATACTCCAAACATTGAAGTTTTATTCGATTCCATCTGGTCTAGTATCTATTCTGGACACTTAAATGAGTTATTAAAACTCAAGATTTATGTTAACCGATGAGAGCAGTACTAGAAAATGTGTTTATCATGATTCATGATTGTTACAATTGCTGCGCTTTTTGCAGCAAATTCTGCTGATCTTTCGGACTTATTGTCACTACCGATTATCAGTACATCATCTTCCTCCGGATTTAAGCCCTCTACTAACAATGTATGGAGCTTCTGTTCTTTATGAAGTGCATCAAAATTGGTTTTTGGAATCATAAATCTCTTATCTTTATACACTAATGTAGTGGCTCCGAGTGCGTTCATTTTTATTGCTGCGTCCCGTTGTTCTATTCCTGTTTTTATTACGTAGGCCATTTGTTTTAGCAAAATTGCATAGTTGAAGTTACCTAACGCAACGGAACATTTGGAGATGCTCATTTCAGCTGGCATTGATAATGCTAGTTCCGAAAGCAGTTTGTTACCCCTTTCGCTTATCCTTGTTCCAGTCCTATCAGTTTCAACAAGATCATAAATTTTTAGGTGTTTGACAAGTGTTTTTACTGTTCCCTCCCCTAAACCTAGTTTTTTACATAGAATATGTCTACTAACATGTCCTCTTTCTTGAATGAGTTGTAATGTCTTCAATACATGCACTATCTCAAATGAAAGACTTCGACTTGGTGCAATCCTACTTGCTACCTTTTGCAGAGTCTTGACATAGGTGTGCATTACATTTGAGATATTACAGTTGGTAGTGTAATTTATAGAATTTCAGAGGTTAAAATCGGTCTCGTTGGATAAACCAACCAATTATTTATATATATTAGGAATATTAATGAATGAGAATGTCATACACGAGACAATTATTAATAGAACGACCAGATATTCCCAGGGTAGCGATAGGCATTCTGGTTGCAATCATGCTATTTGGATTATTTTCGGTAGGATTTGACCAAGGGCAACTTTTTAGTTTGGTTGAAGGGAAAGAGGCCTTCGATAGCAATTGGTTACACGAATTCGTGCATGATATGAGACACGCCGCCGGATTTCCATGTCACTGACAGTACTGGATAATGAACTATGAGATCATTGCCTTTCCTCCTCGTTACTCTTGTTTCTGGTGCCGTCGCAGGGACAATTCTTGGGATAGTTAATCTCGGGGTAGTCGAACCATATATTGATAAAGCTATCCAATTAGAAACGCAAAATGAAATTAGAGCAGGCGAAAATGTGAATACGGATGAAATGGCTGGGTACAGAATTTGGCAAAAGAGTGGCGAAATCGTTGGAGGAATTGTTTACGGGATTTCACTATCCTCATTATTTGGGATAGTGTTTGCTTATTCAAGAAATTCGTTACCAGGTAATAATGTCAAAGTGAAGGCAATACTCTTAGCATCAATAATGTGTTTTGTTCTCTTTATAGTCCCTTCATTAAAGTATCCCTCAAATCCACCTGCCGTTGGAGACCCAGATACGATATATTATCGGCAAAGCTTGTTTGTAGCATTTCTTGTCATTTCAGGAGCTAGCGCACTGGGTGTAACTGCTCTCATTAAAAAAATAAATCAAACAGTATCCAAGAAGGTTGCTATTGCCTGCACAATATATGGTGCTATCATTATTGTATCTTATTTAGCCATGCCTTCAAATCCGGACAAAATATCCATATCAATGAATTTGGTTGAAGCGTTTCGACTTGTTAGTGCGGCAACGATCGTTATGTTTTGGGAAATCCTTGGGGCAACATATGGTACTCTATGGAATAGGTTTAACCGGCAGAATCTCAAAAAAGTTACTGCCTTCTAAAATTTGCCTTTTTCTCAACTGAAGCTATTTTAATAGCGTCAAAGGTTCTTTTAGAAATACCGAAAATGGATTTAATATTTAATGGCAAATTATTGCTTTTGGATTGGAATAGCTGAACTTTAATTGAATTTATTTGGTTATTTGGTATGGCATTATATTCTGAAATAGTAAAGGTATGCTATGTTGTAGCTTCTGGTACCGGAACTTGTTTTGGCATTTGCTATGGTAGAATATTTATATGCATTGTAATACTATCAGTTTCATACCTAGAAAAACTGTTTACGGCAAATGTCCAAAATGTAGGACTAAGAGTCAACTTGAGGTACTATCAAGTAATCCTGGGAATGAGAAATTTAGATGCAATATGTGTTATAACAAATTTACAATGGACGAACTTTAAGAACCAGTATTCCGTCAATAGGGAATGTAGATTTACTTTTATTATTTCTGAATTTTATAGATTCAATTTATCCGAGCTTTTTACTCATAATGAAATAGGACATAAAAGATTGAAATACGTGAAGGACCAAATTAATGTAAGTTTGGACTATGAAGATGCCTCTTTACATGATAGAAATAAGAATGCCGTTGCTAAAAATATTCAGGAACATAATAGTGATTTGTCTATAAAAAGATCGATATACGATTCATCTTTTCAATATCCCGTAAGAATTGGTGATGAATATGACGTAAATATCCAGGATATGAGTAGAAACGGTGATTCCGGCGTCGCACGTATAAGAGGACTGATTACTTTTGTAAGAGGGACCAAACCCGATGATAAAGTAAGAATTAAAATTACAAAGGTTGGAAAAGGGTATGCTAGGGGCCAGATGATTGCATATTTAGATTCAAAAAAATAGACACTTCATGTTGAAGCTAACCATTTGGAAACTCGTTGTATGAATTAATTTGTACCATATTAATACACCAAATTTTGTTATCATAAATTTAACGAACCTATGAGATTACTATTTTTTAGTAAGATTATGGTTATTAATTATTTTATGGAATAATGAATTTTAGTCATTTGATCTCTAAATTAAATTTATTTGTCAACGGTTTGTATTTCAAGAAATCTCCTTGGATGTCTTATGAATTAAAGATTTAATTTGTAGAACTATTAAAATTAAATATGGAATACTTCAGGGGAATACTTTTTTTTTGTATAAATTAGATCGGTCTCATAAAGCACTACTTCTTTTAGCTAGTGTAGTTCTAAAATCATTTCTGATGTCAATAGTTTCTAGTTATGTTTTTTGTGGGAGTATTAATCCCTATGTCTTATTTTTCCATTGTATTAATAATGTTGCATTTGTAGGTGTCAGTACAGCAGCCGTTGCATTAATTGGAGCTTTTTTTGGTTATTACATTATAAAGCTCAAACCATTTGATTCAATATTTCCGAATCTAATGATGGGGGACTTTATAGTTACTGCAATGTATTTTGGAGCATCTTTCTCTGCTCCTTCAATTATTGCTTCAAAGGTAATGATTTGGTTATTTGGTGTGTGGATATTGGGTATGCTTCTCGCTCCATTTAACAAGGAGCGAACTATCTTAAAAAAGGTAACTGAATATGGAGCGATGGTTGCATTAGGAACTCTGCTAACTGCACATTTCATTCCAATTTTACAAGAATATGAATCTTCATATACAATTGGAATGATGGTAAGTAGTGTTCTGAGTTTATTTGGAGCTGGCAGAGATAAATAAGGTCATGTCAATTACTAATACAAGCAAAATAAAAGTATAAATGAACTGGGTTTTGCACCTTAGCAATTCTTAAGCCTGTTTTTCCTCCTAATTAATACTTTCACTTTGAAAAAAACATAATGATTCTTTAGAAAAGAAACAAAAAATAATGAACACGGTAAAAGGAATTTAGTATAGCCGTTTATACAATACTTCATGATTTCCTGTTGTATCGTCTTCCCATACCATGTGGATTCCATTACTTGATACTGTAATAGACGGACATTCTGAGATTCCAGCATTGTTACTTAAATTTATAGCTTTATTGAGGCCAGGTCCATTAATAGTACTTTTTTCTAAGAAAATATCTTGATTACCATTTATACTATCTTGCCATACAACATATCTTATACCATTATTGATAATAATCTCTACATTTGAGGAGTTCTTAGAAGGAAGACGAATCGTATTCCCAAAATCGTTACCATTATTTACGCTGCTTTTAATATTAACATGTTTTTCATCAACTGGTAAATTATTAGTCCAAGAAACTAACACATGGTCACCAGATGCGGCCACTTGAGATTCTCCACCATCTATATCCTCATTATTTAGCCTGCTAACATTAGCGATATAGCTTGTATTTTTGTCATTTTTATCACTCTTAATAAATAATATTTCTGTATCTTTATTGTTCTTTTTGTTCCATGTTATATAATATTCATTTCCATATGCAGCTATCTTGGGATACGTTTCCGTATCAGCCGTACCAATCTTTCTTAATTCTCCGAATGTTTTACCTGCGTCATCACTCTTGCTCAATAATACCATATTACTAGCATCCATATCGAAACTGTTCCATACTATGTAGACGTTTTTTCCTTCTGCTGCTAATTCGACATGATGTGGACCCATCGAATTCTGACTTACTGCAATACTATTAGTAAATGTCTTACCCATGTCAGAGCTCTCGCAGAACATTATTTCTCGTTTACCAGAGCTATCATCTACCCAAGCCACGTAAATAATATCTCCAACACTTGCAATTTGGGGATGTTCTGAAAACCCAGGGTTATTACTTAGGTTTATGGGTGAGCCAAATGTATTCCCACCATCATTACTTTTTCTAAAAAATACATCATAATTCTTGCCATAATTGCCTACAGACTCTTGCCAAACTACAAATAGATTATTTGACGATGAGCTTATCTGCGGATACACAGAATCATCTTCATTTTGAGTCAGATTTTTTGGTTCACTAACAAAATGCAATATTTCGGGAGATTTTTCCTTATCTTCAAGTTGTATTACGCTTGCTTGTGCAAATGTGAATGATCCTATTATGAGTAATGTGATTATATAAATATGGTATTGAGGGACTTTCATGATTAATGATAGTATATGTTGCTAGTTATTAATCTCTAGATCACAAAGTTCCATTGATCGATAGATTCCTTACTCAAACACAAATAATTGAACCAATAAACCGTACTTGGAAGTATGTAGAAATTTCTATCTAATTATAAAGTTTTGTGCATAAGCCATTTTACGAGTAATCATTATTATTTGCTGCTTATTCTGAAACTTTGCCCTGTGATGTGCTAGACCAATCTGAATACAAGCAGATTACAGGGTATTTTTATGTACATCATATTTCATCATTACAAAATAAATTATTATAATAAAGCAAAGAAAATATAGTTTCGAATAAGATTTGTTAAAACATTAATTTCTACAAACATTATAAATCTGATTCGATACAATGTTCTTGATTAGAGAGTCTAGACTGTACTCTAATTCGAGCTTGAATAACATTGTTGTTATTTTAATTTAATCCAATCATCTCAGGGAATTTTCATATGGTTTAGATAATATTTCAAGATAATAATAAGAAGTAACAAGAAATACAAAAATATGGATAATATGAATTATTTATTAGAGTATTATAGTACTGTCATGTTGAAAAATTACAAAAGGTGGATTTATGTATAATGAATTAATACAGTAAATAATGAACAAGAAACAATCAATGAAAGCATTCCTAGTGTTGGGAACAATTGTTGCTGTTGCAATGATTGGTATTACTAGCAGTAACGCACGCGTATATGCCGGCGGATACGGAAATGACGATGACATAAGCTGGAAGAAATTCAAGAATTCTAATACCTATGAGGATGCGAATAAAAAAACACAAAAATGCTTTGAAAGGGCACACGATAGAGGAGATAATCTTGCCGGATATGAAGTAGAGAAATGTGAAGACAAACCTGGCTCCTATGATTGAGAAGTATTATGGCCAGTAACTAAGTGCATTCACCACAATTTTTTTTCTTTTTTTATTGTAGTAATACTTTACATGTTTTATTATTGATAACTGCTACTTAACTACGTATTAGAGAATCAGTTCTAAGTTTAAGAGTGAATAAAAAATTTTAAATCGCCATAGTAATTATCATAATTTTGTAAATTCATTATTTCCTAACAGATAATCTATATATTTACATCCCTAGAAAGGAATTGGATGTTCTAATATCAAGTGAGAATAAATATGACATGTCAAAAATCCTTGTTAATGGTAATAGTGCTTTGGCGTGAATCTTGGTTAAAGCCTCTTTCAATCTACGATATTGAAACTGATACTTGCAAATTTTGTAAAAGAATATTACGTGATCAAGACTTTGTTACATCCTGTGAATTTTGCGATATTGGTATTATGCATGACAATTGTGCCAATGAACACGTCTTGAATAAACACAAAGTCGAGGTTAAGAAGAAAATAGAATTACATAGAGACAAACGATTACATGATTTTCAATAATTGGCTATGTGTTTAAGGAAAATAAAATATTCATTCTAATTCTTCTATTCATAGAATGTGCTAAATAAGTTCTAGTGAACTAACCAAAATTATTGGCAAAAAAAGCATGAAAAAATACTAATGACATGATCCAGATTAAAGTATCGAACACTTATCTTTCTTTGGAGTTTCTTTTGGCTCTACTACTCATATAGCATTATACTTGTCCTAAAACAATCTATAGCTTTAGGGAAATATTTCACAGAAAAGATTATTTATTAGATACGGCGTTTTTATGAGGATGAACAAATTCGTACATGTTTTGCTGGTTTTTGCCAGTGTATTTATAACAATGCAAATTACAACATTGGATACAGCAGAGGCTGGAAAATATCCTAGGATTAGAGCTAATGCAGGTGATGATTTTAAGGTGTTTGAAAATAAGGAAGTAAAACTAGATGGTTCTGAAAGTCGAGGCGGTTTCAAAAAATTTGTTGACTTTGAATGGGAATTGGTCAGAATTAATGGTACTAAGGTACAAAATAATAATGAACCATTTGAAATTAATAGTGACGATAAATCTAGGGCTTCATTCATGGCCCCCGAGATCGTCTCAGGGGAAGCTACTTATGAATTCAAGTTGACAGTACGTGATGAGATTGATAGAGAAGATGATGATACTGTCATGGTGCATGTGATGAACCAACAACTTCCAGTTGGACCTACCTAACGAACCACTGCTTAGCATAGGGCTCGTCGTGTAGGCGAAATGATCGATGAGATCTTTATGAAGCCATACTAGTATAATTAGAACTCAGGGCAGAATACGGAATAATACAACCATGAAAATATACCATATTTCCTTAATTAATCTAATGTATTGTATTTTACTCCTAATAATATCAATAACATCATCAAGGACAGAAAAAAGTGGGCCCATGATTTATAGGCCCAAAACGAGAATAAAGTTAGTATAAGTGTCAACCATTTCTACCGAAGCGCAAATCAGTAATAATAACAAGTTATCATATTTGAAGGACTTTAATGAAGTGTTTGAGTTTGTAAAGTTTTCTGTCAATTCAATATATGAAATGAAACGAGCTGGTTTGAGCCTGATGCTTCATGGAATGCCTACAAGAGTGGGGGCTTATCACGTATTAGGTTCAAATGTCATTGCCATGAATAGTTTCGTGTTAGACTTGGTAAAGAAATATTCAACTTCCAATGATCAATACAACGCTTATTTATTTACGGTACTTTTACATGAGT
>JAATVL010000286.1 GCA_014523525.1 Nitrososphaerales archaeon TH703
TCAGAACCATCTAAAAAATCCCATCCGTCCCATCAGCCCATTTATTTATAAACGAGATTATAGCACAAGCATATCACAAATTTAAATGCAAGAACATGAATTTCAGACATTGATTGGACTTGAGCGTTAAAGCACCGTACACTGTGTTATCACGGACAGTCATTTTTGGCTATTTGACAAATGCATGAATAATTTCAATACGTATTATTTTTAGATTGATAAGAAGGAATCGCGTTATTGACGAGCCATTTATCAATCATCTTATAAAATTGGCATTCCTCAAGGCACTGAGCTAAAATATCTTCTCCAGCTAACCCTATAACTATCGACTTTCCTTTCCCGTATTTTAACTCATATGTTGCGATTGGATATCTCGGATCTGAAGATTTATAGTCCAATAGTATTTTGATGTTAGGATTAGTTTTATCATAATATTGTTCTTCACCTCCTTGCTTCCCTGTAAAATTGAAGGGATTATTGTAAAGGTGGTGATAGTCCTTCTTCCAGTGGTATATTGGATAGAAGTTGCTTCCAAGCCATTGTCTTGTTTCTTTTTCCCATCTTTCGTCAACGCCCTTCCGTGCAGTCTTACCATCGAATTGAAATCCATGACCATCGACCAATGTTATCGAATTGGTTTGATTATCATATTTTACCTCTGTATAAAATACGTTACCAGTAAGTATGATCAAAGTGCCTCCATTTGCTACAAAAGACTTGAGGTTTGAATACTCCTGTTGTGTCACATATTCTTGGTGACCGAGAATCAGAATATCATAAACATTGTTATTCGTATCATCCCCTTTGACATTGAATATTTCTCCTTGATGTACATTGACGTCTGAGAGTATCGAAACATTGGCATCAGGAAATATTTGGCTAAGGTGAGTAGGTATATTCTCAAGAATTGAAACATCATATTGTGGGCTGTAATTAGGAATTTTTGGTCTCAATAAGTTCAAATCACTCTTAACATCCTTTCCGTTTTTAATTTCGTGGAGATGTTTTTTATAGAAATCATAGAACCCCTGATCTCTGTAGGCTGCTCCAGTAAAGCTATTTTCAACTATACCTATCTTTAATTTAGAATTTATGATATTGACACCAAATACAAAAGTAATTTCACTCAAAACAAGAAATAGTACCATCTCTGCAATTAGTATCAATTTAATGAATTTTGACATATGACTAGAGTAATTAATCAAGCCTTAGACATTAAGTAATAAGGCATATTTAATTATTGATATAAGAATCGAAATGTAAATAAATAATTAATTTAAATGGACATCTATTTCTGGAACCTAAATTGATATAACCATAATAACCATAATTACGAAAGACTGCTCGGAACAATTCTGTATATTTTTCCTTTATCATGCACAACAAAATATAGATAGCAGTAAGTCTGATGTTTAAGTCCGTTACTATTCTAGAGTATTCTGCAAAAACTACATTCCCAAATTCCTTATCAGTCGGCAATCTTACCGATCAATGGGCCTCAAAAAGAAGTCCGATTCTATTCTGATTCAATTTGAAATTATAAATTCTTTCATTGTTGACATCACCTACGAACATATCGTTTTCATATTCTTTACCTACTCTTTCACTAGATAGAAATATCAGTGCGGTCGGATTAACAATATATTTCCAGATAAACTCGGATGAACCGTACTGTCCTTTAGCATCAAAATCAAAAATCAACCAGATCCGAAGGATCGTAAGTAACGCGGTTAGAATAGAATTTGTTATCCGAAACGTGATCCTTCCATATCCTTGCACTTTATTCTTTTCACTATTAAATCCAGGATCAACGAGATTAATCTCGTCACCAGAAAACTCTTCCCAATCTCACTTTAAATCTGTATATAAGATCACTACTCAGAAGAAGATAGATTTACCTAATAAGGGAACATATATGGTTAAAACAAATGCTTTGGAATAACTAAAGTTCCATAATCAATGAAGATCAATAGCTAATAGATTATGTGGTACCAAATGAAATAAATATACATCCACAAACTTTTAAGATTACCAACGCCTTGATGAAATCTGGAGCAAATTATAGATGAGTTTAAAGCCTAAGGAAATTCATCAACACATAATACATAGATCAAGATGATTAAAAAATGATAGGAAACCAAGTCGGAAAAGGAGCAATCTATCTCTTCATTCAAATAATTTCCTCTATGATTTCGGGGTATATCTTTTTGATATTATTGGCTAGGATTACTACTACTGACATTATTGGAACATTTTCACTACTGGTTGCAATTTCAGAAATCTTTGCAAATATTGCAGTCATTGGTTTACCGGAGAGCATCCAGAAATTTGTTGGAAGGAGTTTCTTGCAGCACAAGCATGCGGATGCTAAAGTCTTTGTAATAATCTCGTTCATCCTTCTATCAGTAGGTATCATCGCTTCATGCTTGGTGATTCTATTTTTCAACGACTGGATTTCTAACATCTTTGGAATAGGTTTTGGTTTGGTAATTGTGGTAGACTTAATGGTAACTTCGTATGCTGTCTATACTGTATTATATTATATAGTTGTCGCTTCTCTTAAGACCAAAGTACTCCCAATAATAATAATCATCTCTTCTGTTGCTAAGGTTATTTTAGGTCTCTCATTGGTTTTAATGGGCTATGGGATTCTAGGGCTAGCCCTCGGGTATACGTTTTTCGGGCAAATTTTATCCTCCATTCTTCTTGCCATTTTCATAGGTAAGTTATTCAAATCAACTAAAAAAGTTACCAAACCAGAAATAACAATTAGGAGTGCTTCAAAAAGTCTTCTAGTTGGAGGGATCGTGGCATGGGTTCCTCTTTTAATTACAACTGTGGGAATTGATCTAGGAACAATAGTATTGTATAGTACATATGGATCACACCAGTCTGGTGTATATTTCATAGCACTTGCAATAGCTAACGCTATAAACGCAATAGTACACTCCATTTTTACCATTTCTTTGCCTGTCCTGAGTTCTATGCACGATGGTCGAAAAAGGTTTGTATGGCAAGCAATTAGAATAAGTGCCATTCTGGCGTTACCATTATCGTGTTCTATAATCTTTTATTCAAATGATATAATGCACTTGATCGGCTCTAATTACGAGAAAGGATCGTCTTCACTGCAAATATTGTTATTGTCATCATTTCCAATCATTGTTCTTTCTGGAGTTGAGACTTTAGTTTTCTCATTCGGTCAATATCGATATACCTTGACTATTAGTCTTGCAACTAGTATTCCACGAACCATTCTGTATATAGTACTTGTCCCAATATTTGGAATTACGGGAGTCGCTATGTCTTATACCATTGGTTCTGTAATGGGACTCATTGCCTCAATTATAGTAGCAAATAGGATTAGGCTGTCAATATTTTGGAAACCTCTAGCCTTGACACTTTTTTTACCCCTATCTCTGGCCTTTTTATTCGCAGCGTTTGATGTAAATTATATTATAGGAATAGTTACCACGATTACGATCACTTACTTATTATTAATGAAATTGCATGTCATCGAGAAGACTGATGGATCATTTTTCATTGAGTTAATGCCTAATAAGACTCCTAAGGCATTTGTTACAATATCTAACAAATTTGGGAAGATAATCGACTGGTTTTACCGATGAATTTATGGGAGAAATGGTAGTAAGTTAGTAAATCCTCTTTCCTAGTACTCCCTTATGAAAATCTCTTTCAATATTCTTCAAGTGGAGTGATACCCTTGTCATACACATTTGCAAAGCTCGTGATAGTATCGAATGTTCCGTCATTAGTTGAATATGTCGATCCTGGCAAAACCGGCCTTATTTTTGAGGTGAATGATACTAAAGAACTGGCAAATTGTATCATGATCTTATTGAAAACAGTTCTAAATGTTTAGAAATGGGACAAATTGCTTACCAAAAAATGGTAAAGGAAATGTCTTTAGATGTATGTTGTAAAAGAATTAATGATATCTATAATAATATACTAATGTAAAGATTTTACTGGATTACAATGCAACAGAAAATGAACCAAATCCAAGAAAATTTGTTGTTGCAACGTACGGGATAGAACATGGAAAAGGGAAGGTATTAACTCTTGGTTTATATACTGATGACTTGAAAGGAAAGGAAACCAAAGGTTTTGGAGATTCTTTGATAGCTTGATATTTCAATATGTATTAGGAGAAAAAGTACGTGGATGACAGAAGAACAAGAGATGAGATTTTATTTCCTCAACAAATTACCATATAATTGATACAATATCTTTTCCATGTTGTTCCAATTATATTTTTCGACAAAGGCTTTACGTCCATTATTTCCCAATCTATCCCTTAATTCTGAGTTATCTCTTAATTTTATTATTGCATCCCTTACCTTATCTATATTATACTGAACTATTATGCCGCAGTCGGTTTCTTTAACCAAATTCACTTCCATATTTGTAATTAATGGAATGCCGCACATCATTGCCTCAAAAATCTTGTTGGGACTGGAAAGTTGATTTTTTCTGTACTGTAAATCGTATAAAACTACCATGGCATCGGAACTTGCTTCTAGCTCAAGTGAATCTGCACGTTCCAATAGCCCTACATAATTTACATTCGGTAATTTGATCATTTTATCTAATAATTCCTTATCCGCAGCTCTTCCAGCAAGAACCAAACGCACACCCTTTAGACCGTCTACAGCAGCCGCTACTATTTCCAATCCCTGGTCCTTACAGATTAGTCCTGTGTAGACAAGGGTTAGTGTGTCATCTTTCGACTTTAATCTCTTCAAATTATGGTCCTCTGAAAGGTTCATTATTATACAGCAATTTTTTGGCCGTATTCGAAACGTACTCTGGACCTTCTCAGAAACCGTTACCAATACATCAGCCCACTTGCTTAATAATTCTTCCACTAAGTTAATGGCGTTATACAAGGTTGTATATTGTGAAGGAACGTAGCCCCCAAATCTATCATGTACATCATAGACCATTTTTTTTCTTAAAATCAGCTTGTAAAGAGAACAAGGTAAAAGGGTATCAAAATCAATAGCATGAACAACATTAGGTCTATTTGCAAGTAACTTATAAAGCACCCATGTCCAGAATAGTGGATAGTATAAAATTAAAGTGGGTCGCCCAAACGGTGCTTTCATTCCAAACAGGGAAAGCGGCACAGGATACCCATTGATGTCTAGTGAGGAAATACCTTCTCGATTCCATCCAAAAACCGAAGTTTCGTATTTCTTTTTTAAAGAATTAATGATTTTCCAGATTCTAGGATGTCGCAAGATGGAGTTTGATGCTACTATTGCTATCTCTGCCAATTGCCGCTACTCCAACTCCGTTTTAATATTGTTTACCTCAACGTTAGTGATAGGAGCAAAAATAGGATCGGCTTCTTTCTTCATTAACAAGTTCAATATGCCAGTCTACTTGATTTCTCATTAGTCTAATATATTAATCGAGACAGACGAAAATTTTATTTTTCGATTCCTGTGTTTCTTATTAAAATCTCCCTTTTCAAGGCTCTGTTAAAATTAAATGAAAGTCTATCCAGTGTAAAATTTGATATAAGTTCCCTAGAGTTTACTATCATTGAGTCGACCATTGATGGTGAATTACTTAAAGATAGAAGCACGTCAACCAGTTTATCTATCTCGCCGTCCTTCACAGTCAACCCTATTTTATTATCGTTTATTAACTCTTCGAGCTCCCCTTCACAAATGCCTATCTGGGGCTTGTTACAAGCCAGA
>JAATVL010000287.1 GCA_014523525.1 Nitrososphaerales archaeon TH703
CAGAATTAATGTCTATCTTTTTGGTATCAAATTTATCGTAGGTACTATTCTGAATTAAGTAGACATGTAGATAATAGAGAGTACTTAGTACCTGGTATGGCCTAGAAGACATTTCACTCAAGCTAAAGTTTAAAGAATCAATAGGAGAAGACTTCCACATAAAATAAAATCTTATTGCGTCAACCGAATTTTTAATCAAGAGATCATTTGCGTCCAATACATTGCCGAGGCTTTTACTCATTTTATTTCCTTTTTCATCTAAAATATGCCCCTGAAATAGAAACGATTCAAAAGGTGATTTACCTTCATTTTTCATTATTACATTTTCCAAAAGTAATGTATATGCCCATCCCCTTGTTTGATCTATTCCTTCCGTAAGAAATGCGGCAGGTATTAGGTATTCGTATTCCTCATCTGAAAAAGATGCATAAGGTGAAGCGCCACTATTATGCCAAGTATCAAGAACAAAAGATTCTCGAATCATATGGTTGTTACATTTTGAACAATTAATCACGATATTATCGATCCATGGTCGATGCAATTCAAATTGTTCTCCATCAGGTAACTTTGATGCCCTCTTGATTATTTCATCCCTAGAAAACAACGGTTCTTTCAAGCCGCATTTACTACATGTCCATATTGGAAGAGGAGTTCCCCATACTCTTTCTCTTGATATGCACCATGGTACCTGCTCCTTTATTATTTCCAAAAATCTGTTTTTTGGAGATTCAAAAAAGAAATTGACATTTGAAGCAGCAGTAATTGGCTTATCCCCAAGTTTATCAATCATGTAAAAATATTCTCGTCTCGCAAGCCAAACAACCTTGTGATTTGAACGCCAACAAGTTGGGTACTGATGTTTGATTCTCCCTAACTTCAAATAGGCCCCGGCTTCTTTCATATTTTCGACTACCAAAAGATCCGAGTCACGCACGAACTGTCCATTAAATATACCTGCTTTTTCAGTGAATTCCACTCTATCATTAATGGGTACAAATATCGGAACATCGCGTTTGACAGCTACATCAAAATCTTCTTGACCATTGGCAGGAGATAAATGCACTAATCCACTTCCAGTACTGGCATCAACGAAATTTTCTGCTACTACAAAATGTAGCTTGTCCTCATCGCTTAGTTCTTTGAGCCCTGGAATTAATCCCAATAGTGGATGTATGTACTTCATCCCGTCAAATTCTACACCCTTAACTACCTTCTCTACTGTATAATTTTCAATATGAAGCTCCTCCATCAAATGGTCTAACCTGTCGTACCCCACAATCCACCTTTCATTTTTGAGTGAGACGTAAGCATAATCAGCCTTAGGATTAACGCCGATCAACTCATCGGTAACTAATGTAAATGGCATAGTGGTCCATACAATTAAGAATGTGTTTTCGTCTCTTAGTTTCATCTTGTAATAAAAAGATGGATCCTCTAGGATTTTGTATCCTTGATTGACTTCTGCATTACTCAGTGAAGTCTGACATGATGGACAATACGCAACTACTCTAAACCATTCTTTAAGTATACCCAGATTCCATGCCTTCTTTAGCACTTGCCATTCCCTTTCTATGTAGTTATCATGGTAAGTCCAATACGCCCTTTCATAATCAAACGAAATTCCAAGGAGGCGATCGACTTTGATCCACTTTTCCGCATTGTTTTTGATTAGCTCCTTACATGCTTCTACAATCTTAGTAATGCCAACTTTTTTGATATTGTCGGCTTTACTTCCGGTTAATCCCAGATTTTTTTCTGCCTGTAATTCAACAGGCAAACCTTGTGTGTCCCAACCCGCACGGAATACAACCTTATATTTCTGCAGAGTTTTGTATCTGAACCATACATCCTTGATGATACGCCCTCTAAGATGACCTACATGTGGTTCACCGTTAAGCGTAGGTGGGCCCTCAACATAACCAAGTATTTTTTTGAATGATGATAGCTCCTTATCGATTAATGATTGCTGATCAGTATGATTAAGGTATGAATTGACCTGAAATTCAATTTCCTTTGGATCATATTTGGCTACTAACTTCATTAATGCCAACGTCAGTTCTTTTTACTCTTTTATAATTTTATCAAATATCTATTTTGAATAGTTCACCTTTGAAAAACATCAGTTGTTCCAAAAGGTAAATTCAATTATGCAATCCTGAACCTTTTCGAATATAAATAGCCCTTAATAAGAAAATAACATGATAACAAATCAAAAAATCGCTTCTATTAAACAGACGCCCGATCAGTGTATCGTTATGGTGGAAATCCCTAAAGGCAGTAATATAAAATATGAATACGATACTGAAAGTGGGTTCATCATAGTAGACAGGAAGTTGTTTACTGCAATGTATTATCCGTGTAACTACGGATTTATACTGAATACACTTGAGAAAGATGGAGACCCCATCGATGTACTAGTTCTCGGTGAAACGCCATTTGCACCGTTATCTCTAATAAAAGTAATACCCATAGGCGTACTACAGACTGAAGATGAGGAAGGTCATGATTCAAAAATAGTATCTGTACCGACATCGAAAATTGATCCTAGTTTTTCTACCGTTAGTGATATCAAAGATGTGCCACAGCATTTGAAGGACCAAATAAAACACTTCTTTGAACACTACAAAGAATTGGAGAAAGACAAATTTGTAAAAATTTTAGGATGGGAAGGAAAGCAATCGGCCATAAAAAAAATATCAGATGCCATAAACAGCTATAACAAACAAATGGAAAGTTAAAGTGCTTTAAACTGCTCGCTCCATCTCAAGTATGCCCGGATCATGTACAAACTTACACTTGGTCTTCTCATTTTGAGAATTTCTTTAAAATCAGATTCAGTTATAGTTCTAGTATTTGCGTCACTGTCTAATCCCTTCCCACTTTGGAATAACTCATCTACAACACGCAATTGAACAGATTGACATATATCCTTTACATCGC
>JAATVL010000028.1 GCA_014523525.1 Nitrososphaerales archaeon TH703
ATGTGATTACCATAAATTGTAGGAATTTTGACCCTCATAGAGTTGTAAAATATCGAAATTTAAATTTTCCTAACTTGATTGAATAGCAATTAGCAACCGTGTGCCACGAAGAATTAGACTATCCATTATATTAATAACCAATCTCTTGTCGGAATATCTGTAAGATTATTAATTCTACCTACTTTAACCAATCTATAGGAATATCTTGGTATAACCCATTAGGCAGTATTCTTCGTATTGAAATTGGCAAGACTCTTGAATTCAGCTCTGCCACAGCAACTGATATAGTATCGTTAAACTTGTTTGATGAATCCACTAGAGTTGGTGCACCTAGAGAAAGTTGCAGTGATCTTGCACCTATTATTCTCGCACGTTCAAAACGAGTCAATGTCGGAGGTCCTATCAAAACTTGACTGTCTTGAGGAGTTATCTCCCTGGATTCAAAATCCATCTCTGGATAAACTACAACTTCGTCTTTTGGCCTGCCACTTTTTGACTCTTCAATAGTTTCCTGTTTCTCAATTTTGGTTTTCTTGCTTTTCTTTTCCTTTTCTTGAGTATTCTTAATCTTTGTTTCTGTATTTCTTTTTACTTTTGGCTGTTTTTTTACTTTTGGCTGTTTTTTTTCCTTATTTTTTTCAGAGGTAGAACGTCTTAAAACCAAGAATAAAACCAAAAAAAGTGAATATATAATTAAATGTTGCTAATAAATGAACAAGTTAATAGTCTTATTGAAAGTAATCTAGAATTAGAAATGATCTGGAGCAATCCAAATTCTGTCTCAAGAATTCATGTTCTGTTCGAGACAGTTGGCAAGGGTAAAATCGTGTTAGAACTAGTTCGTCATCTGTCCCCAATAACCTTTTCAAACATAATCAAAAAAATGCCTATTTCTGGAAGATTGCATTTTTTAAACGGTAATATAGGATATGTAGAAACAGGACTAAATTTAGGTGCAGAAAAACAGAAATCAGTGTTTAAGAGGGGAGATCTTGGATTCATGATATCTAATGGTTCCATTTGTATCGTATTGAAAGATATTAAAGGAATCAACATGAATCACATAGGCCATTGCGTTGAGGATCCTCTTATTTTAGAATCAATCAATTCGGGCGAAATCATATATATAAAGCGAGCTTCATGACAGTTAATCAGGTAAGAGGTGCCCATTACCTATATTTCCATCGCTAAAGTGTCATTTGTTTGAGCCAAGTAAAAAAAACATTTGGACTATTGTTGGAAAGCATTATGAATATTGGATTGATTTAGACTTGGATTATTGCTCATGTAACGATTACTACTTTAGAACGCTCTCTGGCAAGGGAATGTGTTATCACCTAAATTTTGCAAAACAAAAAATAAATTCAACGGTTGACACTATTTGCTTTTCTGATTTGGAATATTATGATTTTGTAAAATCGGTGATTAATGATAATTACCTAATAATTCGAAATGAAACTGGTGATTAGGTTGATTCGGATATTTGTGTCGAATTCTTAATTCATGAGATAAATTGAAACGATATGACAGTATCTTAATCATAGGTTCTGGAGGAAGAGAACATTCCATAGGGTGGAAGCTGTCAAATGATACAAAGAAAAAAGTATATTTTGCACCAGGTAATGGGGGTACGGGAAATAATATCGAAATAGATTCTAATGATTTAAAGAATCTTCTTGAATTTGCAAAGAAGAACAATTCTTTCACAATAGTAGGACCTGAAAAGCCTCTTTCATTGGGCATTGTTGATTTATTTGAAGGAAGTCAATTGTCGATATTTGGCCCTAATAGAAACGCTTCTAGATTAGAATCAAGCAAAGTGTTCGCAAAACTTTTTATGCAGAACACCGGAATTCAAACAGCTCCTTTTTCAATTTTTTCAGACGCCAATTCTGCAATAAAACACGTCCAATCATCCTCAAAAAATGTAGTTGTCAAGGTTGATGGACTTGCAGCAGGTAAGGGCGTATTCGTCTGCGATAACGATAAGTCAGCAACTGAAGCCATAAAAAAGATCTTTATTGATAATGAATTTAGAAATTCCGGAAATAAGATTGTGTTAGAAGAAAGAATTTATGGCGATGAGGCTTCTTACATTGCTATATGTGATGGAAAATCTATTCTTCCATTAGCATCAAGCCAGGATCACAAGAATATTTTGGATGGGGATAAAGGACCTAATACTGGTGGAATGGGGAGCTATTCTCCTACGCCTCTAATCACACAGAGTCTTGAAAACAAGATAATGGAGAGAATAATGCAACCAACAATAAAGGGGCTAAATGATCTCGGAATTAATTTCAAAGGCTTTCTATATGCGGGTCTCATGATAGAACGTGGTTCAAATGAACCATATGTACTAGAATTTAACGTAAGAATGGGAGACCCCGAATGTCAATCTATATTGTCAAGAATGGATTCTAATCTATTACAATATTTGGAAGCAGCCATGGATGAAAAGCTTGAATCTATGCCCACTATTAAATGGAAGGATAAACATTCAGTTTGTATAGTTATGGCTTCAAGAGGGTATCCTGGAAAGTATCAAACCGGAAAAGTAATTCATGGGTTAAATTCGAGATTTGGTCACGACACACATGTATTTCACTCAGGGACTAAAAAAAATTCAATGCGAGAAATACTTACAAATGGCGGTAGAGTCTTATCAGTTACCTCATTGGATGATACCCTTGAAGGAGCTAAAAATAAGTGCTATTCTGTTGTATCTCAAATACATTGGGGAGAAAATGAAGAATACTATAGAAGGGACATCGCATTAAGGGGTATTAAATATACGAGTTCCACTTTCAGTGACTAAAGCATCTATATTTCGATCATAGGCAAAAGTTGGGATACGATTTTTTATAAATTGAAAATCATATGCAAGACCAAAACATTTTGAATATTTTTTATTAGTCAGATATTTATCATAATAACCAAAACCATATCCAATTCTGTATCCATAGGAATCAAATGCAATTCCGGGAATAATCAACAGGTCTATGAAATCTACATTCCCATTTATTTTCTTTGGTTCTTTAATTCCAAATCTATTCATGTCAAACGAATCATTATCAAAATCCTTTTGTTCTACGATATAATATTGAATATCATTAAATACGATCCGTGGTAACAGCAATTTCCTTCCTGAATTCAGAGCATGATTAATTATGTCCCATGTTTCGACTTCTGACCCGGTGGGAAGATAAAGCCCAATAGTTTTGGATTCAATAAATTCATAAGTCCTGATGACGTTCATTTGAATTAATTTACTTTTGGCAGATATTTCAAATTGATTCAATTCATTTCTCTTGTGAAGAATCTCTTTTCTTAAAATTGATTTTTGCTCTTGATTGCTTAATTTCATTGTCCTAATTATTCCTAATTTTATTTATGAGACTTGCAGCTAGCACCGTATTTTTTAATAGCATTGTAACTGTCATAGGTCCTACTCCGCCAGGAACAGGCGTTATGTAAGATGCTTTTTCTGACACAGATCCAAAATCGACATCACCTTGAATTTTTCCATTCGTTCTGGATATTCCTACATCAAAAATTACAGCCCCCTCTTTGATCATTTTGCTTGTGAGAGTAAATTTTTGTCGATTACCAACCGCCGTAATGATACAATCAAAGTTTCTTAATTTATCTTCCAAATTTTTTGATTTTGAATGGAAAAACGTTACAGTAGCATCACGATTCATTAGTAAAATGCCCAAAGGCTTTCCAACCAAATTACTTCTATTTATGATTGCGACATCCATGCCTTTAACATCGATGTTGTAAAAATCTAGTAATTCCAGAATCCCTAAAGGAGTACATGGAATAAGTTTTGGAGTCCCTTCAAGGAGAAAGCCTAAATTATAGGAAGTTAAACCATCAACATCTTTCTCGTAGTTTACCATATTAGTGATTGATGTTTCAATATGATGTGGTAATGGAAGTTGGACAAGTATTCCATGAACATTTTCATCTTTATTTAATTCATTTATGGTACTAAGTAGCTCATCTTGCTTTATGGTTTCTGGTAGCTTGAAATCTCTTGTTAATATTCCAACATTATTTGCAGCTGTTTGTTTATTCTTAACATATGTAGCAGATGCTTGATTATCGCCGACTAAAATAGTAGCTAAACATGGTCGAATTCCTTTATTAATTAGACCTGACACCTCACTTCTAATTGTTTGTTTTATTTGTTGAGAGACTAGGACTCCATCTATTAATTTACTCAAATATTCTAAAAATTCACAACGTCATTTTTTTGCTTTACTGTATTTTCCATTCCATTTTTTTAATCACTGTTAAGTAACGATTACCTTTCTACCTTCAACAAGTAACCTTTTTTCAGAAAAAAGCTTTACACAAGAAGGATATAAAATGTGCTCCTGTTCAAGTATCCTGTCTGATAGTGTTTCATATGTATCATTCTCTAATACTGCCACTTGTCTTTGTGCAATAATTGGTCCAGAATCTAATCCTTCATCAACAAAATGAACAGTACATCCCGTTACTTTTACTCCATAATCCAACGCTTTTTTTTGGGAATTAAGCCCAGGAAATGAAGGAAGAAGTGATGGATGTATATTCATGATCCTCATCTTGTATTTTCTTACAAATTCTCGACTTAAGAGACGCATATAACCAGCCAAACACACAAGCCCATTATCAGGATTTACATTATATTTTTGTAATGTGTTTACTATTTCCTCATCGTAATCCCAGCCTTTTAAATTATTTGAAACTATGCTTGTAGGAATTCCAAATTTTGAAGCTTTTTTAAGACCTTCTGCTTCTGGTTTACTGGAAATTACAATTTTAGGACATACGTCAGTTACCTCACCTTCTTTAAGAAAATTTAGAATTGATTCCATATTGCTGCCTCTACCAGAAATCAAAATTCCAAGATTTATCAATTGCTCCTATTGTGAATGCTTGAGATTCTTAAATGTAGTGAAATTCTTGTATGGATCTATAAGTGAAAAAATAATTTTCATTGATACCTAAATTGATATAGTTCAACTTTTTTGAATTATCAATTTGTTACTATAAAGAGATTTGAATATAATTATATAGACCATCACTCCATAAAGAAAAGTGCGACAACAGCCAGGCATACATAAATGAGTGATTTGTCGATCAACGGGGAAGGAAATATGACATTTAGCTCAAGCTCAGAGCTAGTCAAGGCAATTATATCTTCATTTTGTATGGTTGTATCTGAATTTGTCGAGTTTAATTAATTCATGATAAGATCCGAATTGTGATGTTTCTGCCATATCTAACAAAGATTCATCTTCATTGTCTTTTCCGTCAAAAACTTTTATGATCCCGTAAACCGAGTTTCTCTGCGCAGGTACCCTCCCCGCAGATGTTATTATTGATCTTATTTCCTTTGGTTTCATTATTTGTCCAAAGCCCGATCCTGCAGAGGTGGAAATGCTTTCATTTATTAACGTGCCACCAAAATCATTTACTCCCGCTTCAAGAAGTAGTTGAGACATTTTAGCACCCTCCTTAACCCATGAAACTTGAATATTATTTATGAAGTTGTTGAGCATGATCCTTGAAATTGCATGCATCTTTATTACCTCGTGACCTGTCGGGCCTGGTGAAATTCCCTTAACAAGATTATTATGATACATTGGAGCTTCTTTGTGAACAAAACTCAATGGCACAAATTCTGTAAACCCATTTGTCTGCTTTTGAATGGATCTTATCGATTCTAAATGTTTGGCCTTGTTTTCCGGTGTTTCTATATGACCATACATAATAGTTGATGTCGTAGGAATTTTCAGTTTATGCGCTGATGTTATCACATTAATCCAATCAGCCACTGAAATTCTACCAGGAGAGATCAGATCCCGTAGATCCTGATCAAGAATCTCTGCTGCTGTTCCAGGCAAACTTCCCAGTCCTGATTCTTTTAACATACTCAAGTATTCTCTAACAGATAGTCCTGATCTACATGAACCATACAAAATTTCTTCAGGAGAAAAAGCATGAATGTGTATATTTGGCAACTCTTTTTTTATTGCCTTACATATATCCACATATAAGAAACCATCCATCCTTGGTGGTAATCCTGCCTGAATACAAATTTCAGTTGCCCCTAATTCCCCTGCCCCTTTCGATCTTCTCACAACTTCTGATATTCGGACAACATAACTCTCCCCATTTCTAAAATCCCGGCTGTATGCACAAAAACCACATCTTTTGATACAAACATTAGTGAAATTGATATTCCTATTGATAACATAAGTTACCTTGTCACCAACGGTTCTTCTCCTTAAC
>JAATVL010000288.1 GCA_014523525.1 Nitrososphaerales archaeon TH703
CAAAGACAGCTGTTCCATAATGTAGAGCATGTACAAAAATGGGAACCTTGGCCTCTTCCCATTTCAAGTATTGTCCATCGAACCAGACTAAGTCAACGCCCTTATCCTTCATATTGGCAAGTCAATAGTTGGATAATAAAAGTATTCAAATCTTGTGAATTGAGGACATCTAGTTCAGGATACCTTCTTTAGGGAACTTCATTCCAAATATTTTAATAGTTTTGTCTACCGATTGGGCAAATTTTTCCACAATGTCCCAGTTCTCACAAATGATATTAACGATGGTCTTTGGGACCATTTTTTGCCATGATTCTTTCAAAGCATCTTCTATATCTTCTCCCTTGTAATAATTTCTGTTATTATACCGGTCTGAGTGATCAAAACCATTTTTCAAATTTTTGTTGAATTCGTCATTCCCAAGGTTCTCAAGAGCCTCTCTGTATAATAATTCCTTTACATTTGATGAAGATATTTTGAGTCTTTTTGCCTTGATTGGATGAAGATTATAGAATCGCAAAGCTATTCTTTCAGCCGTGTCCCCTGTATACGAAATAAATCGATCTTCCAAAACATCACGGAGAATTTCGCTTCGCATCGACCATGAATATGGTGAGAGAATTGGTGGAAGATATTTAATAAACGGTGAAACGAAATTGTAATTGGGCAAAATATCTATGTTGTCATGACCATCAAACAAGCTTAGTAGCATCTTCCTTCTTAATTCATAAGGAAATGGAAAAGTTCTTGTGTTTATTTCTCTACCTTCTTTCAAAAAAACTACTGGGAAAACATAAACATGATAATGTTCAGCTAATTGAGAAATTATTTTTTCATGAGCGTTTGTTACTGGATTTAAATGGGCAAGATAAAGCGCTGCAATATTTTCCAATTGTCAAATACTTAACGGAGATATATTAACAAAAAGTAAGGAGAAAGCTCCCTATGCTTTCTTTACTTCAATTTCTATTGTAGAGACATTCCTTGTTCTGCCATCTTCTGCTTGGAGTGTTTCCGAGCCAATCCTAACATCACCTATTGTATACCCTGCATTTTCCATTCTCTTTAGAATTATTTGTGAAACATCGACTGCTCTTCCGATACTTAAACCTCTAGCCTTAATGGTAACTGTTGGTTGATTTGCTAGTTGAATAAGTGTAGAAGTCACATATGCCATCAGAGGTTTCTTGCCTATGTATATAGAATCGCGGGGTCCATCTCTTTGTGTTTGTGTATTCTGTGTATTCTGTTGTGCTTCAGACATGAAACACCGTTAGTCAAAAGGATAATTTAAATCTAAGATGTTATCTGATCTAAAAAAATCAATATCATAATGGGTCAAGTTCTTTGTCTCAAGTTTCGGAAAAATCTTGGGGGCTCAAATGGAAGTAAAATCATGATTAAAATGCCTCAATCTCACGGTTATATATCCGGTTTGCAATTGTACTTGTAATCTATGAATAAGAAAGTCACAAGAAATGGAACTAATGATGACGAATTGTCTGAATCGACTACAGACAAAGATTCTCGCGCGCAAAATGAAGCATCCGACGCTGAAGTTCCAACAACTGACAATAATATTAAATCAATAAATGGAGAAAAAACAGTTAGGAAATCAAAAACCAACGTAAAGATTGAAGATTACGACTTGATTGTCAACAGTCTAAAGGATGCTACCGCTTCGTTTAAAGATGTCATTCTTTCCATCAGCAAGAAAGCGCAGGAAATCAGAGATAAGGCCGAAGAAACTTTCACAGTAGGAGCAAAGAGAGATGCACGGGATATCCAAGCTCTTGGAAGTCACGTAGAAAATGTTGCCAAAGGTTTTGAAGATACTATGACGGAAATTAAAAAGAGAAATTACGCTGATGAGGAAAAGCTATTGAAAGGCTATAAGAAGTTACTTGAAGAACAAATTAATCTTATTAATGCCAGGATAGAACTGGTAAAGAGACTTAAATCTAAATAACCCAACATTAAAAATAGATTAGTATATTGGATATTTACACATAATATAGGATATTCATATACAAATTTACTATAATTTAGAAACAATATTATCCGATCCGCTTTGCAATGCTTTTATATTATTCAAATAACGGCACATATTCTAGCTTAAGAATATTTAAGACCATGCATATCTTCATTACTAGAAAATAGATGGCATCATTATTCGATAAAATAAATCTAACCAGTATATTGATTGCATTATCAATTCTTACATTTTTTGCAATTTTTCAGGTAATAGATCATGTTGAATACAACTTGGCGTTTGGTTCATTCCATGAGAATCCGATAATTCCCATTACTTCAGAATCAGAATTTTTAACATATGATGATATTATTACTGGATTTAGCATGAAATATCCTCCTGATTGGGAGAGATCTCAACACATTGACAAATCGGTTACATTTCTTGCTCCAAGAGAAAGTAATTCAGATACCAATCCGGCAGGGGTTGGTATTATGGTTAAAGATATAGGATCAAATACCACACTGACTTCATTCACGAATGCGCAACTTAATACCCTCAAGGATCTGTATCCCGACATACAAATGCTACAATCTATCGAAACTATATTTCTAGGACATCCCGCACATATGATTACCTTTACTGCGACTGATAATACGCAAAATCTGCGAAAGGCAATGCAGATCTGGTTTAAAGAAGACAGTAAGGCCTATCTAATTCTCTACAAATCAGATAACGAGAGGTTTTCAAAATATCTTCCGACTGTCGATAAAATGCTAAATTCATTTTATACATACAAACAAGAATAAGAGTTTTGGCAATATCTAGCGAATTTGTAGGTATATTTATTGATATATGAACATGAATCACTAAAACTAATTTAGTAATTACAGTCATTTTCATTCTTCAGGAAGTTTTGAAATGGTTAAAAGATCTTCGATAATTTCTTCGCTAACACCTTTTTTAGCCAGTTCTCTTCTCAGTTTTTTCTTATCCTTTATCTTCTGAGGCACATTTCTTGTATATTGCGTTATATAGTCAATGAATTGGGGGTCATCAATGGTGGCATTATTGAATTCTGTACTTGAATCGATGCTTAACGATTCATAATTAGGATTTATTATAATAGAGTTTGTTAGTTCAGTATGCTTAAGATCAGCACCACCGAGATCAACGCCTGCCAGTCTAGCTCCACCAAGGTTAGCGCCTGCCAGTCTAGCTCCACCAAGGTTAGCGCCTAGCAGCTTAGCACCAACTAAATGAGCATCTCTTAGATTAGCCCCCCAAAGACGAGTGCTTACTAGATTAGCCCCCCAAAAACGGGCACCAGCAAGGTCAGCACCACCAAGATTGGTGCCGACAAGTCGAGCACCACTTAAATTAGCACCCATTAAATCCGCACCACTTAAATTAGCACCCATTAAATCCGCACCATCAAGGTCGCTCCTACTTAAATTAGCACCCATTAAATCCGCATCCCTCAAATCCGCATCCCTCAAATCCGCATCCCTCAAATCCGCTTCTCTCATAGATAAAATCTTAAATTCAATGGCCCTTTTGTCATTGAACTCATTAATCTTTCCA
>JAATVL010000289.1 GCA_014523525.1 Nitrososphaerales archaeon TH703
CGGAATAAAAGTTACCGTGCGGCGCCTCCTGAAATACAACTACTACTTCCTTCTTATCAGCACCTAAGATCTTACAGACACTTTCAGTTATTGCTTCAGCCAACCTATCCTTTTCTCTTTGGGATTTTCCACCGAATAGCGACACAGTGATAATGGGCATGGATGAATACACCGTATTGGTCAAAGGATGCTCATAAGAGTTTTGTTTAAAGATACCAGTTTCATAGAAAATTATTTTAGATAATCCATGCAATAATCAATGAGAGAAAAACTAAACAAATTGTGAGTAAAAATATGTATAAAAAAGAGCAACTTAAACCGTTTATCATTCAGTGCATGGTAATGAAACTTTCAGAACAAGAGAGTTTGCAGTATCTAAAAGATAGGGGCTTTAAGATATCAGTACAATACTTTTACAGACTAAAGAAGCAAATTAAAGAATCAAGATTCGACCGTCTATCGTTAATCGCAAAAACTCAGTTCGTGGATCAGCATTTAGAGAGGATAGATCAGTTAGAATTAATCAACAAAGAATATTGGAAACTATACATTGATGAAAAAGACAATTTTAAGAAGGCATTGATCTTGGAAAAAATAGTTGAATTACAGACATACATCAGTCCATATTATGACGCATCAAGATATGTAATGGAGCAAAGTATCAAGTCTACTCAAAATGAAACTGAAAAAAATAATCCCGTATCCGTTTTATAATTCAGATAGCCCTCTTTTATCTGACATAGATAAGAATCTCAATATCTTTCTAAACAAACCATTTTGGATCTGGGATCAACAAGAGCATAATATACAATTCATAAAAACAAATGGTAAATGCTGTCATGTTGATATCTTAGGTAGACCACAAAAGAACGGTATTGACTTTCCTATATTTGATTATCAAAAATTAATTTTTGATGCCATTGAAAATAACATGAATGTATGGATCCTAAAGGCTAGAGGTATCGGATTAACAACATTCATAATTTATTATCTGACTTGGAAAATTTTATCAAGTCATGGACTAGACCATGAATCAATATTTATCATAAGTGGAACCAGAGAAGCACACGCTAATTACATCAAGGAAAAAATGACTAAACTGTTTGAACGCAATTTCCCCTTACTGAACATTTACACAAAATATACAGAATTGGTTTTAAAAAATACTTGGATCAAAGTATTCCCTACAACTGCGGTAAAAGACCTTAGAGGTTATTTTTCTGCAAAATATATTTTTGTTGATGAATCTGATTATTTCCCTGAATCAGTTCAAGATGAATTAATTCACGCAATAACGCCATATCAAACAAAATCCAATTGTAAGATTATCTTATCAAGCACGCCATTCAAACCCTTGGGACTCATGCAGAGAATAGAGCAAGATCCCAATTCCAAGTATTTCAAATTAAGGTTACATTACCAGTTAGGTCTTGATAAGATCTATAATGCAAAAGAGATTGAATTAAGAAAACAGGATATCGAATTTAAGAGAGAATTCGAACTTCAATACTTGGGTAAAACTGGTAACGTATTCACTCCCCAACAAGTAGATAACTGCATCAACCTTGGTTTGGAATTCAGCACCGATAAGATCCCAGTATCATTATACACATTGAAATCCGTGGGGGTTGACTTTGGATTTTCATCATCGTCGACTGCTATAGTTACCTTAGAGCATATCAAAACAGATAAAGATATTATCCGTGTAGTTGATTGTCACTTGATTGACAAAGGGGATCCTAATTTAATCGTTAATTTATGCTGGGATATATGGCAACGTCATAATTTTATGAATACTGCATATTGGATTGATGGTTCAAATCGTGCAATGGTTAACCTTCTTAAGATTCGTTGGCAAGAAAGTTTATCATGGGAATGGGAATCTAATGATTCATTTGACGATACTACCCGAATCCGTCCAGTGAATTTTAATACCGACCATAAAACCATGCTTTCTAACCTACACGCAGTAATCAGCAAGGGATATTTGGCAATAGACCCAAAATATGATAAATTACTTATCAGTCTTAGAACGGCTTACGCAAATGAACTATCTTTAGATAAAGACCAAACTTCATATAGTGATTTACTCGATGGTTTGCGTCTAGGTCTCAAGGCTTATCAGATATCAAATTAAATAGAAGGAAACGATTAGAGTTTACCAATTAGAGTATTAGTAGTAATAGGAGTTTCTAACTTTAAGACCTAGAGATACTTCATATATGGTACAATTATGTAACTGTCGTTATGTTAGCCTATATCTAACCGTATCTTTACTTAGTTACTTGTATCAAATTACTTAATTAATTTAATGATTTATGGTTATATGGAATTTGATAAATAAGAAACTAAACCTCAAATCTTTTGGAAAGTTAAGTCCATCCAGAGTATTGTTACTACCGACGATATCCGTAATTTCTTTAATGTCAGAAGATGGAAATGGTTTAAGTACGTATGGTTTAAGTACGTATGAGGAACTTCATGATAAATGTTTAATTGTTTCCCCTAGGAATCTATGTGACTTTTTCCTTGGTCAAAAGTCCACGTCAAATATGTCGAATTCTACATACTTGTCTAATTATTCTACCTTGACTTACAATGATAAAAATTTTGGCCTTAACATCCAATATCCATTAGGCTGGACTGTCCATGAAGGCGATAAAGAATTTAACACCGTGCTGAGATTTGTCTCTGCTCAAAATGATGCAGATGTTGATATTCGAATTTTTCCCAAGGGAGATTATAAATCGATAGATGAATATGGAGATACATTCAAACAGTCCAACGATGAATACAAATTGCTCAATTATTACAGAAATAGTTCGACTACGTTAAGCGATAGACCAGCAGTTAGGGCTATTTATCTAACAACTTATAATTCAAGTATAACTGAAAAAACATACGGTGACAAGTCGATTACTTCAAAAGAAATGATGGTTGCAACAATGGTTCCAGAGAGAGATTCTATCTACGCTATATCATATTTTACCAAGCCTCCTGATTTCGAGAATTACCTTCCAGTAATTGAAAAGATGATTGATTCATTTAAGATAAATGATGTATAAGAAAAAGGACGCATAATACAAGGAGATTTTAGTCCTCAATTTTCTCTATTGAGATTGATATTCAATATAACTGATCAATGTGTGACCCTTTGCTAATTCCCTTTGGGCTTCATCATCTTATATATCATCTAATGCAATGATTATAAACTCTCAAACATGACTGTTTAGAGAAATAATGATATTTGATGAATCAATTTAGAGTACGGATAGCAAATAACGTTACCAATTGCTAATTCTGATCACTTTCTACTATTCAAATATTTTAGGACTTTCCACCAAAGGCATTATATAATTTGGTGGACACTGGTCTTGCAACGTCTAAACACACGACTGGTGGGGCTCGATTGTTTCTTGTTCATTAACGACGGGCTGCTTCCAAACCCATCAGTCGCTATACCCGTAACTCTTTGATATAAATATTCTGATCGAAAATCTAAATACATTCTGACTGATTACATTCTGAGTATTTTTTGCGGTAACAGAAGTGCAGTGATTTCTTGATTTTCGTGCTATTGTGGCATGTGTTCAATATAACTGATCAACGTGTTACCTTTTGTTAACTCTCTTTTGAGATCATCATCTTTGATTGTCTAGAGATGGAGGAGTTCATTGAATATCTTTGCAAAACTGCCGCTGTTCTCCTGTATGAGACATTTAACACATTTCATTTCCCAACCTTGTTATCATCAATATCGCTTTCTGCAAGAAGATTTAGTGAAGTGAGATCTTGATAAAATTTTGTAAATGCCCATTTTTCATAGTCATTTTCTGCATCTGCTATCCATTCATCCAGGGAATAATCTTGAATAAGACGATATTGATTTTTCTTGATATCCTCTAAA
>JAATVL010000290.1 GCA_014523525.1 Nitrososphaerales archaeon TH703
CCATTGTGTAACCCATCCAAACAAGCACGGTCATCAGAATTCCTACAATAATTATCAAGGTTGTTTTTATCACAAGAGTATCCCATTCTGTAAATATTAGCAAATATGAAAAGAGTATGAAAAATAATAATGGAACTACAAGTAATATTAATCCAATTAGTTTATTTTGTCTCATACCACTGTTCGCACTATTGTTAACTTCATTCATAATAACTCTAATGCCATCAAGTAAGCGTCTTCACCATCTCTATAGTATGATTTTAGTCTAGATCTTACTTTGAAATTGAGTTTTTCGTACATCTTTAT
The DNA here is from genome assembly GCA_014523525.1 of Nitrososphaerales archaeon TH703. Lineage (GTDB taxonomy): Archaea > Thermoproteota > Nitrososphaeria > Nitrososphaerales > Nitrososphaeraceae > TA-21. The sequence continues at coordinate 307 of JAATVL010000290.1, forward strand.
TGCTGAAGAATTGCTCACCCTTACTTCCAGGTAGACCTCTTCAGTCCTCCTTGATACAAGTCCATTTATTGCTTCTTCCATGAGCATGGTTCCAACTTTCTTGCCTCTATGTTCCTCCAAGATGGCAATAGAAACAACATGTCCTTTCTTTACAAAACCTAATTTTCTGAAATTTGAAAATCCAAATTCAATCTTACACATAGCATATCCAATTATTTTTCCATCAAATTCTGCCACAATAAATGCTTCAGGTAATTCTTTGAGAATTGACTCAAAAAAATACTCAGTATAGTGTTCAGGAAGTGAATTTAGGTTTATTTCTATAACAGATTGTAAATGTTCTTGTCCGCATCTATAGAAAACATAATCCCCATTTTTCCGTAAGCAGCTTTGCAAATCATCAAATAAATGATGTTTAATTATTTTAACTTTGGGTTTGCAAGATATGTGATTTAACTTTATCAGCCAAGCTAGCGATCTTTTTTGAATATTGCAACGTTTGGATCCTGAATTATTGATATCCTATGACTCTTGCCATTAATATCAAGTATGTTTTCAGCAGCCACTTGAATATTTGAAAATATTTTAAATCCAAGTATATCTTTCAAGTAATACCGCGGTAACGAAGAAAGAATTGCGATATTGTACTTTTCTCTCAATTCATGGATAAACATAATATGTTCCAAACCTTCAAAATAACTCGATTTTTTATAATCCTCCAATTTTAGTTCTCCATATGCAAATTTCTCTATTGCTTTACTTCCAAACCCTTTGTTATTTTCAGAAATAATTACAACAGTAGCATTTCTTTTAAGAACATGGATTGAATTCCATAGTAAATCCAATGAAGTTGATAAAGTTGAACTTGAATTCGAATCGATATTTGTTCCTACTATCAGAGATTTTAATTCCTGTTGATCTGTTAATGAAAGGTTATTTAGATTTTCATAAGCGCTTTGAAAAGATTGATTTATTTCTCCATAAAAAAAATTGTTTATCCCATAATTATTTGAAATAATTTCAATAGACTTTGCTTCCATACTTTGACAGAACATATTCGCAATTTCAGACGGAGCTCCTTTTTCGCCTGGATGAGGCAGATCATCCACTCTTGAATGAAATGCTTCGTTCATTTTGTCTTGTTCAAAGTCACGTAAGAGATTCGTAGGAGTCCCACTATATCCAAAAAGAGGATCAATGTTTGCTTTTGAAATGAAGATAGTACTTTTTTCTTTTGTACGCTTAAGAAGATGATCACTGTTTCTTTCAAACAGAGCAATATTTTCCTTTTGTATTTTGTTTGATAGGAGTCTCCGTGTTCGTGAAGAAGATTCGATAGTTATCGGAATACCCTTACTCCCTGCTAAAGAAACTAATCTAGAGATGATTTGAACGGTAGAATTTGAAGCGTCTAGAGGAATAAATGTTGGATTATCAGGTAGCGGAATAGATTCAATCTCTTGATCTAAGCTTTCATTGCTACGAATGTCAAATTTCGAGTTTTCAATAAGTGAAAGATTCTCTACCTTGAGATCTACTATAATGTCTGTACTCCCATAATTTAGCCATAATTCAGGCATGTTCGAATCGGATTAGAAAATTATACAATTGTCTGAAAAATAGACTAACCTTCATAAATCATTAAATTCTTTTCTTCAAGCAAATCATGCAAATTATGAACTGCTCTATATACCTCTGATTCTTTCTTAGCCCCGGTACAAACCAATTTTCCGCTCGCAAAAAGAAGAATAACAGTTTTCGGATCAAGCATCCTGTGAATTAAGCCAGGAAATTGTTCTGGTTCATACATACTTCGAGGTAAGACTCTTGCAGCCAATTCTAAATGAATTTTACCACCCAAACTTGCTGAGGCTACGATGTTTTGTATTTCTATTTGTGGTTCATTTTCAATAGGTATGCTTCCCTTTCTTAGTTTTTGAACTACGTTCTTTACAGCCTTAATTGCCTGTTCTTCAGATTTTGCTCCAGTACAAACCATTTTTCCAGAACTGAAAATCAAAGTTGCAGTCTTTGGTGATTTTAACCTAAACACGAGTCCCGGAAACTGGTCCGGGTGGTATTCCACGTCTGGAAATATTTGAGTTATTAAATTAAGATTTACAGTTTGATTGACAGTCGCGGAAGCTACAACATTCTCAATGCTAACAATGGGCTTGGTTTCAGGCATACTAGGTTGGCTTTATAAATGGAAGTATATATACGTGTTTGGAACAATGGCTAGATTGCCATAACAAATAACGGTTTTGAGCTGAATGACTCGAATATACTGCTTTCAGGATGATTAAAGTAGTTTAAGTTCTGAAGTTACCTTATCTATTATATCCGACGGGGCAGGACCGATTCCAATACATGTCACTGTTCCTGTTGGAATCTGCGTCAGACCTTTGTCTTGTACGATTACCAGAGGAATCATGAGTTTTTCAGCATCATACTGTATTTTAAGTAAATCCTGTAGACTGTTTACTCTTACAATTATCTTAGGTTGCCCTTCGTTAAACCAATTACTCAGCCACAATTTATTCAATTTTCTTGACCGTTCAACTCCAAGTACTGCGGCGTGACCAACTTGCGATGCTATTTTTCCAACACCCATACGCAGATCTTTTCTTACAACGATGACCTGTTTAAATTCCACTATAGTTTAGTTAATAAAATGATGAATTAATTGTTTCCTTGTTGGCAATTGAATATTATGATGTCTTAGTTGCAGGCGGAAGCATAGCAGGACTGACAACAGCAAGGGAATGTTCCTCTAATGGAGCTTCTACAATTGTAATAGAAGAAGATCATGAAATCGGAACTCCAGAACATTGTGGAGGAATGGTCAGTCTAGGTGGACTCCAGAAATTGGGCGTTATACTTGATTCAAATAATTTCCAAAATTCCATCTCAAAAGCAAGAATTTGCTCCAGATCTACTAGTTTTGAAATGCCTGCTGAAAAACAAAACGTAATAGTGTTGGATCGTAGGGGCTTGGACAAACAAATTGCCAAGCAAGCAGAAAACGCAGGTGCTGAAATTCGTACAAGATGTAAATTCAAATCCCTTTCAAAGAATCAATCTAGATACATCGTAAAGACTTCAGAAGGAGAAATCGAATGTAAATACTTTGTTGATGCGAAAGGACTAGGCTCATTGAAGGATACGGGTAAAAATGGGATTTTAGCTTCTGCTCAATTTGAAATTTATGCCACATGGATTGATGGCAGAACTGTAGAGATTTTTTTTGATTCGGAAAGATATCCTGGTTTCTTTGTTTGGATAATCCCATCTGGGGAAGGAAGAGGCAAAATTGGTGTTGCAGGAAGAGGAATCAACACTTCATTGGCATTAAACGAATTCATAAACTCCAAGGGTAAGAAATATTCAATAATAAGGAAAATTTTTGCTCCGATTTGGATTGGAGGTCCAAGACCACCATTCGTTGTTGATAGAACGTTGGTGGTAGGTGATGCCGCAGGTCAAACTAAACCAACAACGGCAGGGGGAATTTTTAGCTGCGGAATGGCAGGTATTCTAGCAGGTAAAGCAATTTCCAAAACAATCGAAAAAGATGATAATCGGTCATTATATGAATATGAAAAAAACTGGAAATCGATGTTTCAAAAGGAATTCAACTCTATGCTATTTGCAAGGAAAGTATTAGAGAGGTTGGATAATAAATCCATTGACGAGATCTTCTCTTCATTGTCAAAAAAAACGATTAAGGACGTATCTAATTTTTCTGATTTTGACTTCCATTCTAGTGCGCTGGATCTTTTTCTTAAAACAAAGCTAGCTACTGACTTAACAAAAATATTAATTGAGAATGAATTTCGTAGAGTTTTCAGCAGTAAGAATGACAATTGAGTAGATAAGACATGCCTGAATTTATCATCGGGATAATGTTTGCACAGATTATGAATTATTAGACATAAGGATTACTTCAAGCAAGATATAAATTCGGATTCATTGGATGTGCTTTTTGTGTCAAAATCATTACAATTGCCAGTTTGTACATCTTGCAGTAGACCAATCATTGCAAATGATGAATGCGTAAAATATTACTGCCCTAATTGCGGTTATGTATTAATTTGGAGATGTCAAAGTTGCAGACAATTTGCTAGGTCATACAAGTGTATTGGGTGTGGGTTTGAAGGTCCATAATTATGACAAAGTTAGTTGCCAGGATAAAGATTCTTCCTGCTGAATCAGAAACGGATATTATGTCGATACCTAAAACTCTAAGTGAGACACTCCCAGAAGAGTTGAAACTGATAGCCCATACAAAAGAACCAATAGCTTTTGGACTATATTCCATTTTAGCTGATTTTACATTGGATGATTCAGAAGGCCAAATGGAATTATTAGAAGAATCAATAAGAAAAATAAAAGGTGTTGGTCAAATAGAAGTAATAAATGTGAGTAGGCAATCGGTTAAGATAAGATAACCATGAAATTATTGCTTTTACTGTTCTAAGATTGCATTATAATAATAGCTGCCTGTTATTTGTGAAATTGGCCTAAAACCTATAGTAGAATAATGAATCAAAAGCAAGTGAAATAAAAATAACGACAAGATACGGTGCCGTAATCTTATATGCTTTCCATGCAAAATTGGCGTTAGGGAATTTTGTTAATTTATAATGATATACAAGCACAAATGTTCCTGAAATTGCCGCTGTAATAAAATACAAAACACCTAAACCAAAAAAATATAATGACAATGAATATGGTAACAGAATTGCGGTGTTTGCAAAGATATATCCCGCAGTCTTCTCGTTTCCAATAAGTACGGGTAACATGGGAACCTTTACACTTGCGTACTCCTCTCTTGACTTTATAGCAAATGACCAAAAATGCGGAGGCGTCCATAAAAATACTAACCACCCAATTAGAAAGCCTAAGACATCTATCGATCCGGTGGTGGTAGCCCATCCGGCCATTGATGCTGCGCTGCCTGCAAAGCCTCCCACAACAATATTTGAAACATTTGAGCGCTTAAGCCATAAAGTGTAAACAAATACATAAAAAAATATTCCAAGTGCAATCATTCCTGTAGCTATCAAATTTAAAGTCAAAAAGGATATTATTATAGAGCTTGCGCATAATATGTTACCATAAATAAACACATTTCTAGGATTTAATCTCCCGGATGGTATTGGTCTATTTAACGTTCTAGACATGATTTTATCAATATCACGATCAAAATAATGATTTAGGGCGCTGGAACCCATTGAAGCCAAGCAGCCGGATATTCCAAGAAATAAAAGATGATAGAAAGATACGTCCCATGGAGTTGATGGACTTGAATCAAATCTGGTTGCGGCTAAGGAGCTTGTTATTGCTGTGAGAACCAGTACGACTACTATCCTTGGTTTTGTTACTTCGATGTAATCAGATAACATTCACAGCTAATGTAATGTCCTATCTGTAGCATTTAACTTATTCGCTGCTCGATTCATCTTTATGATATCAATTTGACATGCAAAAGTTGAATCTTAAATTACTAGCGACAAAATAATGATTGGAGGTGAAAAAAAAGGTTAACAGGTACACCTAAATTTTTACAACATTCAAATGTAATTTATAAATCAGTAAACTGACATAGAATATCAATTAATATAGACGATTTCTGAGATAAATTTCATGAAAGGTAAGGTTAAGGCAATAGCACAACAAAGCCAAAGACCAAAATTACCTCCAGTGGAGCCATGCTAAAGTAACTCCTTTAATGACTTTTTTCTTCACCAGTTCTTTTTCACTTGAATCTTTTCATTCATTCCATTAGTTTGAAAATCGTCTTTGATATGATTAAGGCATGAAATTATATGGTTCCCAGTTAAATCTATTCTCTAATGCTATTTGATGATTCATTTTCTATATGTCTATATTATCAAAAGATAATTTTCCCATATCAAAATCTGTCAATTATAGAACTAGGAATTGATATTTTTCTACCGACAACACTAACAATTTCACTCCATACTACATCCTTAACTCCATCCATCGCCTTTATTTTTTCAAGGAAGTCAAGAATTGACGCATTATCTTTAAGAATTGTTTCTACTCTCAGATCAATTGTATGTTCCCCTATGCTCTTACCGATATATGTCACTTCATTAAAATCGAGCATTTTATTAGCAACAGCATTTACCATTCCATCCCTTATGGAAATAAAAAAGTCAACACGTTTCCAGCCAAATTTCTCTATATCCAATATATAATGCATCTTTAAGAATTTGCTTTCTAACCGCTTACGTCTCCTTCTAACAGTAGTAACTGGTATTCCTAATTTTGCTGATAAACCTTTGCTGGATTTTAAATCACCATTTGGCGATAGTAAAATCTTTAATAATTTTCTATCCAAATCTGATATGGGAGCTGCTTTTTTATCTGGCTTCCTAGACACTGCAAAATAATCGAACTACAGTTATATATTAATTACTTTAGTAAATGCATATATTGTAATTAGTTTAAAAGTAACATTAATTATTCCAAAAACCTAGATATGAACGTAAATTAAATTTAGTTTTTAATCCAAACAATATGAGCACATCAGAATAAATTGATCATTTTTTTTGAAATTTTGGTTTTAACGATCAGGGTTATTATGACTAACGGTTTATTGGTATTGAAATCACATATTCTGTGGATATTAGTCATTTATAGATGACACATATTACAATTAATGCCTAAACACAAGGTGGGGGTTTGGTTGTTCTTGTTCATCGAAGGTAAAAAGCCAATATCCCCATCAGTCAATAATTATTGATTGATTCATACTTTAGAATTTTGAAATAATCTTAATATTCAATATTGGAAGCAATTGTTATCTAAAAAGGAATTCCTCCCATTACTTACCCTGAGGGTTCCAATGTGTCACTTTCTGACACATTTGATTTTCTAGGATGTCTCAATGCCACATGTTCGTGATACTCTTCTTGTGAACGAGCTTGGAAACTTTTCTATGGTTCTTTTTGCTTATGTTACAATTGTACTTAGGTTCGCGTTTATTTGGACATTGATGTATCTTCATGTAAAATGGCTGTGGAATAATCGCAAGTTGGACATTTCACTTTGGCAGGCTGATTCACTGATTCGGTTAAGTGCGCTTCTTTGGTTACAGTGGTTACAATGGTTACACCTTTTGGGATAAGACTAGCCTCTGGGGCTTATTAAAGTAAATTAGTATATACGTGGAGTTAATGTGAGGGCTTGAAGCGTAAAAGTGCGCCAATATTTCCTAAACTCACGAGTTGGGCACCTTCTTCTGTTTTTGATGAAATTACTTCCATCTTGGTACCACTATTAGCAGATAATTCTTCAAGGAGATCGACAATATCTTTTTCTGTAATTTCCTTATCGTCACTTCCGCATTTGGGACAGGATTTTGAAAACTCTTCTTGCTTTACATTGATCAAATTGATTCTTTCAACAAGCTTTTCCTGAGTATTTCCACATTTATTGCATTTTATCTCCAAATGCATGTATGGTATTTCATCCGTAATAATCAATGTGTCCACAATTCCACTTTTCAACATGTTTAGAACATCATGAATTCCATATACGGCTAATCCTTCATCGGAATAAACTTGACTCATAAATTTCTTGATAAGTTTTTTTTCGTCTAATAATCTGTACTCTGTTATTATTCCCTGTTCGTTTACCTTATCCAAAATTTCCCGAACTCCTTCGCTCCCAGAATATGAGCTATCAATTGTCGCAAGTACGCTATTTTGCAGTCTGTAATCAAGATATTCCTCTTTCAAAAAGTTTTCCTTTGTTGGACCCGGTCCGCCTACAATTAATCCGTTAATTTTGTGTCCATTGATAAAGATTTTTTGTGCATGATCTGCAATTCTGTGAAAATACTCGTTCAGTTCATTTTCCCTGAGTCTTTCAAATCTTCTTGCAGACTGTCCTCCTTGTCGATGCTTTCCAGCAACTCCCGAAGTTAATGTATCTATCACTTCCCACCTATCTCCCGTGAGTATTCCTAAACCTGCTTCCTGGCTGTCTATAGCAAGAAGTCCTATTACTTTCTCATCCTTGAGCATATCTTTGATATGATCTGTCCAAAAATGGTCGTCGCATCTGTAAAGATTAATCTGAATTGGTTTTGGTGGTAGAACTGAATAAAGCTCTATCTTCTCATTTCCTATTCCCTTGCTATTAGGGATGGCTCCACAAAAGATAGCAAGTCCATTTTCTGGCGTTTCCTTAAACAATTTAAGATGCTCCACTGTCTTACTCAATGCATCCTGTACATGAGTTCTTGTTAAATCAGATTTTATATTAGATGCAGTGCCAGATTCATTTCTGAGTTGGCCTATTACTTCAAAAATTGGTCTTCTTGGAGGAACATATACTGTAACCAATTCGGTGCCGTGACCAGCAATGTTTGATAGTTGATTTAACATCTTGGTTAGTTTGTATCTCTTCACAGAATCCCACGTTTTTTTGTGGGTGTCTAGACTCATTTCTAACAGTATGACATCTTTAAGTCAATATAATATAAGGTTAAGGCTATCGTTTTGCGCATTTTGTCGTCTTAATTATGTCCTATCCCATTACTATAAAAATACGAGTTCAGAATAGGTAATGAGCAGATGCTTCCTAGAATTGAATACATAAAGCAAGGAAGGGTGAAACTGGGGTTGACTCAACGTGAATTGGCATCTCTATCTGGAATTAGCACGTCTATGATAAATCAAATTGAATCAGGACGATGCAAGCCCAGTTACGATACGGCTAAAAAAATATTCGAGGTACTTAGTTCTCAAGAAGGAAAAACCTCATTGAAGGCCGGAGACATATGTAGTCATGAGGTGATTTCAGTCGACAAAGATGAGAAATTGGAAGTAGCGATAGAAAAGATGATAAAAAATTCAATTAGCCAAATCCCAGTTAGAGAAGATTCTAAAATTGTTGGCCTCGTAAGCGAAGATGTCCTTGCTAGAAAGGTACTTGAAAGTGACGATAAGAAAAACATCCATCAGGTACCCATTTTACAGATAATGGAACCCCCTCCACCAATAGTTGATATATCAACACCCGCTAAAGCACTAATTCCACTTGTAAGATTTGCAAAGTGCGTACTCGTAAGTCGCAAAGGAGAGATTACAGGAATTATAACCATAAGTGATACCTTAAAAATGGCAGAATAATAATCAGACCTAATCTCTCAATTTTTCCAAGCCAACGCAGCAATCTGCATTCTTTAAACAATTTTCACAAATATTTATTGCGCTTCCGCTTGCTAGTATATCCTCACATAAGGCGCACTTTTTTTGAGTTTCATTCATTATGGATATGATATTCCAGTGCCTGATATATATTTTCAAGTACTCACGTAATTATACTTTAATGCTATTCCTTAGCTAACAAACAAATGAATTTCAATTCAATTCATAAATTTTCAAATCATTCTACGTTTCTTCCTCGTGTCATTTGTTATCCATTTTGTAACCAATATCAAGCCAAACACTGGAAAGCTACCGATAAACAAATATGGAAATATGGCAAGGAAGATTGATGGATGAAATAAGTCCATAAGTAGTACATTTTACAATGGCATAATATATCTTCCTACCAAATTAAATCGCTTCTTAACATTCTTGCCATCCGCAGTAAGAGAATCATGACTCTTTTGTTACATATTGATCCGAATCTATTGTCAAAGAATAATTTTTGATTTTAGAAGATTGAATCTTATCATCCATAACTATTGTAAAACTTGCTTCAGAATGCGAAGTCATATTGTTGGGTTCAGCAATTGCACTCGATAGACCAATTATTTTACCATTGTTGTCATAAAAAGATGCAATTGCAAGAACGTTGGTTGCAGTTTCGATACCCACATTTGAAACTCTTCCACTAACATAATAATATCCAAATATATCGGGTTTGGATTTTGATGATGTTATAACCATGCTATCTGGCTTCTGATTTCCAACCTTACTAGTAAAATTTAGAGCATAGTCAGAAAATTGTTTAGATTTATCCTTATCCAGAAATATTATTTCAAAGGGCGAAACCTGGCCGGTATTTAAAGAGCGTACTGAGGCTAGTCCACTTGCATTGCCTATGTTTTGTCCGTTTTTGTCAATAAAAATAGCATGTATTGCAACATCG
>JAATVL010000291.1 GCA_014523525.1 Nitrososphaerales archaeon TH703
AATTTTTTTCATCATTTGCCTAACAATTTCTATATTCTTAAGTTTTCCTAATCTATGTATCCTTTAATTTCTACAAAATCTCTACGTTTACAAAAGTTTCTATGCTGAATTTCATGTTCTTATCAGGAAAATAGTTTAATTTGAAACTAGTGTTCTGATTAAATATTCAGCCGTATCCCGAGGGTGGAAATGTGCTCTCGAACGTCTAGGAAACGAAAACAGTATCAAACTAATATATGCGATACAGGATATTACTTTAATGGTAGTGTTCAACATATCTGAAACGTGGAGTAACGGTCATAAGAGAATTTTCAGAGGGTTTGATCCTGATGATGATAAGGTCGAAGTACGTGCTAATGGTAACATTCCATGTTTGATAGACGGTAACGGTAATTGTACGATTACTGGAGATAGGAGAAGGATTTATTGTCACTATAATAATTATAACGCCATACTTACTGTTACATTGATACCACATTTCGCAGGTACGAATGACAACTGTTCGTTGAAAATGAGATCAAGGCATAATGAACCTGGTATGACATGTAAAGGAGGTAGTCCACTTGATGGTAATAGATTTGGTGGATATGGATTTGCCATAAACGAAAACGGATGGAATTCAAAAAGAGAATCCACACATAACTGTCATGACGAGCACAGCTCAGGTTCAGTTCCGATGAAAATGCAAAATGAGAGAGCAGTAAAGTTACGACACTCAGTTAAAGATGAGGGCGGAAATGTACATCAAATAGGAGAGATTGACTATATGGATGGAAATGGTCTTCATAAAGTAATGGACATTTTCGATAATTCACCCGAACCGTGGATGGTAGATAGAAACCTGTATGAGGCAAAGTCGTACTTTTGGATAAGAAATAATGGTTCTGGCTCCATTACAATTAGAGATGTGAGCTTGGAAATTCTTCCATAATTTTGTATTTTTTAGTTTAATATCCTAACTGGATTGATAAATATCCAATCTGCTTCATCAAAAGCCATATCAACAACTATCTTGTATTTTTTGGTAAGTATATCTTCTGGTATGTCAAAATCAAAATTTGCACAATTTTCTATGGACTGAGAACCACAATCATTCCTCTCCAATTCTAATACCGGGATAGAATTCCTTGCAATGTCCCCGTCTTGGATACCTCTGTCAACTAAGTAAACGCGTACATCTTGAGGAGATAAGCTATCATCGCATATATCGTTACTATCACACTCAACGTCAATAGACAAGCTATCATCATCTTTATCCAATTTCATATTACTGGCCAGCACAGCGTCATCGTCATGTTCAATTCGAGTCTCTCCTCCAAAATCTACCGAATAATCTGCAGTAAATTCATAATCTTTGTCTTCGGATTTAATTATAGCTGAGGGTATATTATTGAATGGAACAGGCACAAATCGCGCAGCATATGCATTGTCATACGTGAAAAAGGTAACGAACACTATTCCTAATATTATGGCTATTACGTGAGAACAACTAATTTGCTTATTCATTTGCTATTGTAGTGCAACTATCTTAACTAAATTCGAATTAAATGCCAGAAGCAACTCGAGTGGAAATGATTAGTTCAAGACATTCCTTACAAAACATCCTTTTTTTGAACTCATACAAAATCCTCGTATTGTTTTCACAAGTCTGGCAATACATCTCACTTTTCATACTGAAGATAATCAATAATAATTTAATACAGTTTAGGTGAAAAATACTTAATCTTTTTTATAATTTATTGTCCTTAAAATATCTAACCCTAACCTGATTAAAATATTACAAATCTTTTCATGATATTGTTAGGGCATTATATATGATTATACATGTTAAGGAACTCTCACTTGCAATGATGCAAGCTATTTAGCCAGTTTGTTAATATCCCGTAAATTCTTCTATTTTTATTCGTTCAGCTGGAATCTGAAGGTCCACCTCGAGTATATCCTGCATAGCTTTTACCATTGCTGGCGGACCGCATATATAGAATATGCCCTTCTCTATATCGCCAGAATTAAGATACCTTTTCAGCATGGCTATGTCTATCCTTCCCTTTTCGCCAGTTCACTGATCGTCTCCGTTTTTACTTTGTTCATCGGTAATTGTATAAATGATTTTAAGATTCTTATTTGTATCTGCACATTTGTCAAAGTGATTTTTGAACAATATATTTTCCCGACTTATGTTTGAATCTATAATTATGATTCTTATAGGTAAATTCTTGTCAGTGGCATATTTTATCATGCTCCTAAATGGAGTAACGCCGATTCCTCCAGAAAGAAATATGGCAGGTTTTGAATGGTCTTCGTGAAGAGTAAATTTTCCTTGTGGTCCACGCACTTTGACAGTTGTTCCAATTTGTAGCAAATCCAGTTTCTTTTTATAGGGACTATCTCTGATCCTCGTGCTGATGAGAATAAACTCTTCTGTAGGAGACGAAGCAAGGGTAAAGTGTCGAATCGGACCTTTTGGGTCATCATAGACCTTTCCAATATCAAAAAACGCAAACTGTCCAGCTACATAGTCGAATATCCTGTTATTGTCTTCTGCTTTTTTGTTAAATTTCAATGACAATATATCCGTACCCTCTAATACTTGTCGTTCTTTGAGTATCAATCTGTACTCTGAGGATTCGACTTGTTTAACTTTTGTTTTAACTTCTGTTGTCATCGAGCCAATATTAATCAGCACATTCTCACCTTCTAACTTAACTTGGTAGGTTACCTGGGGCTCAACTGCAGGAGGGACCTTAACCTGTCCAGTTCTCATATCAAATTTAGATTGATGCCATGGACACTCTACTTCGTATCCTTCAAGTCTACCATCAGCAAGGGGTCCACCTTCATGACTACAAATGTTATTGATAGCAAAGTATTTTCCGTCAATATTAGCTAGACAAATATTTTGACCATTGACTTGAACTTCCTTCATTTTAGAAACTGGGATATCGCTTGTGTTTGCAACTTTTACAAATCCGTCATTTTTCAAGGTAAATTAGTCCCATTTAATTTGATCAACAAATAATAAATTAGTTACACTGATGCCACAAAGGATCTGTCAATCATTATTACCAATATAAACAGAGCGATTTACGGTTCGTGTTTCAAATCCAAATAAAATGAAACAGATAGAAAACTCATGTCATCAGGAATCTGTAGATAGTGTCTTGTAAATTAGGATTTTAATGTCACCTTAATTGAAACAAAGTTCCGTCATCTTCAAATTTAACATCAGTTTAATAATACTAAGGTTAATTATGGATCCCACACAACGATTGATCAACATAATCTTAAGAAAACTGTTTAGAATATTGATAAGAAGAGAATTTTATTCCAAGTGATTAAGGTCCACTCGGATTTTAAAATAAATCCTTACCCCTCTGTATAAAGATAACCTATTAGAGCTAATGTAATAACAAAGAGCTAAATACTAAGTTAGTAGAATCCTGTCACAGGCAGGCAATTAATCCAGACGGGCTTATAAAATAACGTTTCCTCTTATTTATACCAAATAAAATTCTTAAAATTAACTCATTTAATTAAAAGGAATATCGATAATCATAGGTATCTCTCTTGACGAGCTTCCATTTACTATTATCATTTATCGTGTAATACAAATTGATAGGTACCACTTTTCAAGTTGAAGAATTTTTTGCAATAAGATCTATCACTTTTTCTCCATTCGATTGTGCTTGGTGAGTATATCCTTAATATATCGTTTGAACCAAATTTTATACACTTGACAGTTTTAGTTCAAATTTCTGAC
>JAATVL010000292.1 GCA_014523525.1 Nitrososphaerales archaeon TH703
ATTACATCACTTTTGGAGTTCTCATATTTTTGCTACATGCCAATGCAGGAACATTCAGAACAACATGGTTTGTTGAATCTATTATTTCAGCCGCAACAATAGTATTGGTGATTAGAACGAAAAGACCGCTATTTAAGAGCAGACCACGAACATATTTGTTAGTAGCAATCCTGGCTATAGCATGTTTAACGCTTTCTCTACCTATAACTCCCTTAGGTCAATTATTTGAGCTTAAACCACTTTCTATGACATACTTGATCGCAATTTTTTTAATTGTGCTCTCCTACGTATTTGCTGCGGAAATCACAAAGAGAATATTTTACAGTAGGATTAAATTCTAATTATTACAAAGATGGCTCGCAATGGAAATCTAAAAGAGAATATAATCGTACCGAAGGATACTCGTCACAAAACATTCTACCATGGTTTGACTCATTCTCCAACTTTCAAATCATATGCAATAAACAGAGGGCGTATCTGGCCTTGAACTATGCTGTATACGTGGCTTGAGGATTGGTTACTATTCAAAGTGAATATAAGTTTGTTTAATAGTTAGACAACGTTCAGTGTACTTCATCGCAAACTGAGTCCTTATAATATTGCTAACCCCCTGCTAGTAATTACCTTATTGGATTGTGGGAGGGTTGGCTCTTCTCTTGTTCATCATCTCATCCAGTCCTCCCATCCAAATTAATTGTTGAGTAACAATTATTGAAAAAATATTTCTTGTTTGAGATGAGAGACTAATGCGTTCCTTCAAATACTATCTAAGATTATATTGGTTATTTCCGGAAGGCCCAAGAATATAGTCATTCCATGAAGATCATTCATCCTGCTTGAACAAATTTAAAAATATCTGTAAGTCTTCGCGAAACAGTCCTTACAGCTTTTCAACATTTGACTGCTATAAGGAGTAATCTTTCTTCTGTCAGGTATCAAGTTTAATGCCAGTACATTTATCCAAATTCATGATTTTATACCCTTTTGATATTCTTTGGAACTAATATTTGGTAACTATCACGCGTCTACAGTTAGAGAACAAGCGTGCTTAAGAGATATCCGACGCCGTAGGAAACGGCAGCAGCCGCACCTCCTATCAATACTGTATTAATACCTGATCTGATCATAGGAATGTGTACCACTTTTCCTCTGATATTTCCGATCAAGAAGAATGAAACTGCTGTGGCTACTATTGAATAAAAGAGGGCGTTACTAGTAGAAATACTCAAACCCGATACATGAATGAAAATGAAAGGGATTAGTGGAATTATGCCTATAGCGTTAAATCCCAAAAAGGTATTTACAGCACTGACCGTGGGACTGTACTTGCCTTCAATTAATCCAAGTTCATCTTTCATCATTGTATCTATCCACACTTTTCGCCTTGAAGTGATTATTCTAACAATTTCATCTAATATGTCGTCTTTGAAGCCTTTATTCAAATATATGTCTCTAATTTCCTGCTTCTCCTCTTCCACACGGTTATCAATTTCCCACTCTTCTCGTTTCCTTTCTCTTTGAATAAATTCATTCTGTGTTTTTACTGCCAGATAGTTTCCGATAGCCATAGAAAATCCGTCAGCCAGTAAATTCGCAAATCCTAATATCAGAATGATTGATGGTGAAAGCGACGCACCTATAACTCCCGTTACAACTGCAAAAGTTGTTACAGCACCGTCTATCGCTCCATACACAAAGTTTTCGATAGAGTATTCCATAATTTTGGATTGCTTGAGTTATTTTAAACATTTAGTATTCGACAGACTCGAGTAAAATATTCTAGATCAATTAGATTCGATTGATCTAATGGTTTAGATAACAACAGATCTAAAGGCATATCGTGGGTACCAAAGGTACCGGCCCGGAGCTCAAACGAAGTCTTACACTGATATTCAAATGGATTCGAACTGTTAACAATTCACGAAGTACCTTCCTATCATGCTAATTTAAATAATGATATATTCCCTTTCCTAGAAGTTATTAATTTTATTATTTCTGAATACACAAATCCAGTTGTGGCTAGCAGGAGCAAGAGTGTCCAGTCTGCTGCTTCCAATGATACGAAATCAAATAATCCTTGCATTGCAGGATAATTCATGATGAAAACAACTGCTAATGATTCGCCCAACAATGAATATAGTAAGATTTTGTTGCTAAAAAATCCAAGCTTATTAATATTGTGAGTGAACGATCTGCTGGAGAGTGCAAAGAACAATTCAAAGAAAACTATCAAACCAAAAACCATTGTTCTAGCCTTTTCAACAGCAAAATTCGAATTCCATCCATTAGCTTGAAGAATATATCCAAATAGCAGTAATGATATCGATGCGAGAATAATCGGAATTGGTACTAGCCACCTCTTAGTGCCAAAAAATATGCTTTCATTCCGGTTCCGGGGTTTTCTTTTCATAATGTCAGGCTCATGAGGTTCGAGCCCAAGGGCTATTGCAGGGGAACCATCAGTTGCAAGATTTATGTAAAGAATTTGTTTTGCTAGCAATGGAAGAGGCCATCCCAACATAATAGAGACTGCCAGAATAATGATTTCGCCCAAATTTGCAGACAACAAATAGACCAGGAACTTTTTGACATTGTCAAAAATTCGGCGACCCTCTTGGACTGCAGAAACTATGGTGGCAAAGTTATCATCCGCAAGAACCATTGATGATGATTCCTTTGTTACTTGAGTGCCTGTTACTCCCATGGCAATACCAATATCTGCTGCTTTTAATGCGGGTGCATCGTTTATTCCGTCACCAGTCATAGCAACTATATGTCCTTTGTTTTTTAGTGCCTCTACAATCTTGAGTTTGTGTTCTGGGGAAACCCTAGAATAAATCTTGAGGGAATCTACTTTTTCGCTTAAAGTTCTGACATCCATAGTTTCTAGATCTTGGCCCGATATCATCACCCCTTCGTGGATTGTCGTATCATCGATTATTCCAATTTCTCTTGCAACAGCTGCAGCTGTAAGTTCGTGGTCTCCTGTTATCATAATCACATTTATCCCTGAACTCTTACATTGTGCAATAGAATCTATTGCTTCTTTTCGTGGCGGATCCATAATTCCTACAAGACCCAGAAACATAAGGTTGTTCTCAATATTTTCTTGCGGTGAACTACTCTCTTGCATGTCTTTGTAAGCCAAGGCCAGCACCCGTAATCCTTTCTTAGCCATTTCATTATTTGCTGCCAAAATTCTACCCTTCATTTCATTAGACATAGATAAAGCGTTACTATCGACCAGAATCTTTATACAACGAGCCAAGACAATCTCACAAGCGCCTTTGATATAGGCTTCAAGCGTATTATTATCTAAATTCTTGTGAATTGTAGTCATCATCTTTCTTTCAGGAGTAAATGGAATTTCACGTATCCTAGGAAATTTGGGGTCGATTATTTCCCTTCTTATACCATTCTTGTATGCAAAAACTAATAGTGCTATCTCTGTGGGGTCTCCTATTGCGTTGATTTTATCTTCACTAATCATGTTAGCGTCATTACATAGTACCATCGTCTTGGCAAGTAGGACTAGATCTTTTTTATCAATATTTGAATCAGAAACATTACCTTCTAGACTATATCCCAAACCGGTAACGTGAGCAAATTTGTCATATACATATATGGAAGTTACTGTCATCTCGCCCTTCGTCAAAGTTCCTGTTTTGTCAGTACATATTACATTTGTAGAACCAAGAGTCTCAACTGCTGACAGTCGCCTCACTATTGCATTTTGTTTAGCCATTCTATGAGTTCCAAGTGCCAGAGACGCCGTTAATACAGCAGGTAACGCTTCCGGGACAGCTGCCACAGCTAAACTTATTCCCAATACAAGCATTTCTAATAATTGAAGACCACGAATAAACGCAACTACGCTAACAATTCCGACTATGGCCATCATGATTATGCTGAGGGTTTTTGCAGTATGTCTGATCTTTAACTCGAAAGGTGTTCTTCTACTATCTATTGATTGTACAGCAGTGGCAACTTTCCCTAGTTCTGTATCCATGGCAGTTGAAAAGACCACTGCTTTTCCTCGACCATAAGTTACGGTGGTAACAGTGTAAATGATATTTTTTCTATCAGCAAGCGCTGTTTCTTTAGATAATACTGCGGCAGTTTTTTCCACCGGAACTGCTTCTCCAGTTAGAGGTGCCTGGTCAACTTGTAAATTGTGAGCCTCAATTAAGTATGCGTCTCCGGGAACTTTGTCCCCTGCGGAAATTAGAATTATATCACCGGGAACGAGCTCTGTCACATTTATTGTGCTTAGTTTATTATTTCGGATAACCCGACATGTCGCAGCTGTCATCTTCTTTAATGCTTCTATCGCTTTTTCCGACTTGAATTCCTGTATAAAGCCCATAACTGTTGAAAGTATTATTATTGCACTTATGATAATAGCATCAACCAGTCCACCCACAAAAGCAGAGATTGTTATAGCGATTAGAAGTATTATTATGAGAGGCTCCTTGATTTGTCTTGTGAATATGGTTGCTTTTGAGATTCTCCTTTCTTCTTTGAGTTGATTAAATCCGTAGATCGCAAGTCTTTCGTTGACTTCTTTATCAGTCAGTCCTTCGAATCTAGTCTGTAAATATTGTATAGCTTGATTGGCGTTCATGGTGTGCCAGTTAACTTTCGTTAACTCTGTCAATTCCTTGCCCATTTACTCACGTACTTTCGAATTAAAGCGGAACACTGCGGACTTGTAAGGGGACTCAAGTAGACCAAGATCCAATCGAAAAATTTCTTGCACTTTTGAGATCAATGTAGTAATAGATTAAGATAAACGGTTGTAATAGGAATATCAACAATTAGATGACTATAACCTAAAAAGACCCTCAAGATTTAAAAATTTACTAAAAGGAACTGGATGTATTTAACAAATATCTCTCAATTTGGTAGCAATTTGTATGATATCTAGTTTGCAAATGGCCCCTTGTACAGCAATGACACTTATATGCACATTTCTTGCCAAAAATTAAATTAAGCCGTGTCATCGCTGTCTGTATCATAAAGCCCGACTCCTAATTATGAACAGAGTACGAGAGCCAACGAGACTTTTTCAAGTTTATTTCTTATACTGCATTATGCGAAAAGTAAATACATTTCGAATATTCAAGTTGATATCGTTATCGTAAATGGTTTTAATATTCGATTAGCTGCCAATTTCACAAACTATTCATAAATCTGGCCTCAAATTCTCAAATCTGTACTGGCTGAATGTGTCATAAATTTCCTTAAATCTTGGAGAAAAATTGTTACCATAGAATTGTGCAAGCAGACTAGGATTCTTCTCGATGAGTTTGAATATATCTTTCTGCGTCAGAATTCCAGTCATTTTATTTTTCCTGTCTACAACTACGAGTCTGCGAATCTTCTTATTCGTCATTATCTCAATTGCATCGTTTATTGATGCGGATTCTTCTACTGTAATTACAGGTTTACTCATGAGCATTTTAAGTGGGGTCTGGAGCAGATCTGGATTTAGTTTACCTAAAATTCCAACTATATCACGCTCAGTAATTATACCCGCAGGAGTTTGGCTGGCATTACGAGTAACAATTATTACAGATCCTATATCATTCGCGTACATAATATTGCAAGCACTCATAATATTTTGATCTTCAAAATCAGTTTGCACATTCCGTTTCATTAGACTTGAAACCGATGTCGTTTCTGAGGTCATTTGATGATACCTTCAAAATCGCAATATTTATTTTGATGGATTCAGTTTGTAGTGCGGAGCATCTAAACCAGTGTTTGTTAATTAATTGAAATAATACGATATAGGACATCTCTATTTTTAGTGGACAGGAATAGGCTACTATACTATCCAACTAATTAGAATTGCCACTTTAATGGTAGATCTTAAAATATTTGGTCATACACTATCGAACCTGATCAATCGATGATGAATAAGGTTACCGAGTCCGTTTCTGTTTTTTCACAAATCAAAGACAACTGTATTGTTGCAATTTCTGGCTTTAACCTAGCCACAACACCAGAGTATCTTATTTTGGAATTTTAAATTTTACAGACACTATAAGGAATTTCAACATCCAAAGAATATATTTATAGTGTCAGACGCACTTCCTGCAGCACCTAACAGGGTTCTTGACTCAATCGCTGAAACAATATACAAAGATGAAAATCAAGAATTTCTACGGGAAAATGTTTGCCAGTAGGTACAACGTGCAGTGTCATGACGTCCTAACGAAGTTCTAGACCCAGTTTAATTGCATAATCTCCGGCTCTCTGAATTTTCTGAACCGTCAACAGCGGCCAGTATACTATTTATTTTGAGGTCTTTGTACATGTATCTTTCTTGAATTGACAGAGCAAAGGAGTTTAATTCCTTTTTGCAACGCAATTATATTCAATGAATGAACGCGAGAAGAATTCAACATCAGTGAATTGGATTACCTGTGAAGAAAACCTGAGCTTCTTTTATTATAGTGGAGCAATTTAAAAAGGCGCATATTTATGATATCTACAAGAATTAGTTAAAAGACCGCTTGATTATAAAATTAAAAGGATATCATTACTAAAAATCTATATATTGATATTACTAACGCACATTAATTGGCTATTCGAAGAATACTTGTAGCAGTTGATGGTTCCAAGCCTTCCATTGATGCTAGCATTCAGGCTATTGACTTAGCTAAAAGATATGATGCGGAATTGATCGCACTATA
>JAATVL010000293.1 GCA_014523525.1 Nitrososphaerales archaeon TH703
GATCCTCACTAAAATTCTGGTAGATTCCCGATCTTATCACAGGGAATTGAGTTTGAGTCTGTTTTGAGATAATCAGTTCCATGAATTATAACTATTTTAATATTTGCTCCATAGTCCCAGGTGTTGTTTGGACCAGGTATTATCACCTTGCACATAATTCTACTATATAAGTTTGACACTATATCCTTTCGAGTAACGAGTTTGCCCTCATGAACGCCATCGTCGTCAATAAGGTGCTGAATTGCGCTATCTATGGAGATATGATGCTTGTCATATCTTACTTTTGATATTCCAAGGTAAGGAGTTATGTGAAAAAACCTCCACAACATGGACGGCAGTAATAATGGTTGGCAAGATGTACTATGTATCTATGACATTCATATCGCTTCGACGTAACAGCATCCAAAATCGTTACTACTATCATGATACCTTCTACAATGTCTAACCCGTTTTTCAATTCTCTAAGCTTTATCCTTAACCGTAGTATTTAAGATCACATTCTAAAATAATAAACGAAAACTCAATTTTATATCGAATAGGTAAATCGAGAACGATAAACAAACAATAAAGCAATAAACAAGTCTGCTGACCCAGTAAGTGAGAATCGGAGTAAATTATAACATTAAGAACTAATATGATCATACCATGTCACTTCAAATTTCCACAATCGTGGCACCAACCATGTTATAACTTGCTATTTGAGTTGCTATATCACTGCACACGGAACAATAATCGCCTGCTTTGCCAACGATAAATCTTTTTTTATATCCCTAGTAATTCTAGGGTCTGAAAGTAGGTTTCGAAAATCTTTGAGTTGCTCTTTAGATATATTTACTGGTCGCAATCTTGGGATTGGTCTATGTTTATTACTATGAGGATTATTTCCGTAAAGGAATCCATTACTTGTAGCAGTTGAAGAAATAATCAGAAGTATTACTTTACCAATGTTACTGTGACGGTGGAGCTACAACTTATTAAACAAGGACGAGACAAGGAAATATTCTTACAATAATTGAAGCATTAGATTATTAAGAAATTCGCTAACTGCTTTCATAGTGTCTCTGATTATGTTTTCTTTTGTGACAACTGTGATATTGATTGGAATTCCAATAACATATTTTATACTTTCTCAAGACCCTCTTTGTGGATCCAATAGTAGGATACTCTGTCAGCGCCTATCCAGTACATTTCAGTACCAGAATCAATGACTATTTCCTTTGTACCGTCCTCAAACCTCACGTTATGGTTGTGTAGTTAAATCTTTTCACCTGTATCCAGTCGGATTATCAAGAGTGATACACTCATAGATAAAAACAGGTCGGCAGGATATTTGACAACATTTGTTAATGGATGTTTCTGAAACGATAAATATTTTGTGTACATATAATAGAATGCGGCTCATAATACAGTGAGTCAAGAAGATTGAGATTGTGATGAAGGCATCAGACCTGTTTATAAGATGTTTGGAAGCTGAAGGTGTTGAATACATTTTCGGCATACCAGGGGAAGAAACTAGTGACTTGATCATGTCTTTGTTAGATTCAAAAATCAAATTTGTTTTAGTAAGGCATGAACAAGCGGCTGCTTTTATGGCTGATATGTACGGCAGGCTAACACAAAAGGTTGGAGTGTGTCTTTCTACATTGGGACCGGGTGCAACAAATCTTACAACGGGAGTGGCCAATGCGAATATGGACAGATCTCCAATATTAGTAATAACGGGACAGACGGACACCGATTTCTTGCATAAAGAGTCTCATCAGAATATGGATGCTGTAGCTATGTTCAAACCGATAACAAAATGGAGGTGGTCTATACGTAACGCTGATAGTATTCCCGAGATTGTTAGCAGAGCATTTAAGATCGCATTGGAAGAGAAAGCTGGCGCTGTGCATCTTGAACTTCCTCAAGATATAGCAAAGATGGAATCGGACATAAAACCAATAAAGACTCAACAAGTATTTAGATCAAGACCAAACGAAGAGCTGATAGAAAAAGCAGCTAATCTAATACTAGAGTCAAAAACGCCCATACTCTTGGTTGGAAATGGATGTATAAGAGGTAGACCAACTTTGTATGTCAGAAAATTTGTAGAGAAAACAGGAATATGTTCTATGAATACATTTATGGCCAAAGGAGTTATATCAGACAAGTCGGATCGACATCTTCATTCAATAGGAATAAGAGAAGCAGATCATGCCTCAATTGCCATGAGAGAAGCTGATTTGGTAATCGCAATAGGATATGATCTTGTTGAGTACAGTCCTAAACATTGGAATGGCAGTTTGGATAAAAAAATTATTCATATTGATTTTACACCCGCTGAGTCTGACACATACTATCCTCCAACAATAGAGATCGCCGCAGATATTGAATATACTATGTATGCTATCTTAGAGGAATTAGAGAGGATAAGGAAACAAGACGAGACAGAAGAAGAAAAACAAAGACAATATAGAATTCCACATTCTGATCCCCCAGAATTATTTAAAACAATCAAAAGAGAGATAGTTTGGAGATTAGAAAGGTACAAGAATGACTTTTCGTATCCAATAAAACCTGAAAAATTAGTGCTCGACGTAAGAGATGCCCTTGATGAAAGTGATATCGTTATATCCGATGTTGGGGTACATAAACTTTGGATAGCAAAAATATACAATACCTACACTCCAAACACATGCATAGTTCCCAATGGTTTTTGTTCAATGGGATTTGCACTACCGGCAGCAATAGCTGCACAACTTGTAGATCCCAGTCACAAAATTGTTGCAATGTGTGGTGACGGTGGATTTCTGATGAATGTTCAAGAAATAGAAACTGCAGTAAGATTACGTTTACCTATAATAGTGATTGTTTGGTGTGATTATGATTATGGGATGATATCTCTGAAACAAATATATGAATTTGGCAGGAGTGCATTTACCAAATTCAATAATCCTAATTTTGTTAAACTTGCGGAAAGTTTTGGAGCAACAGGATACAATGTTAGATCCACTGAAGAATTCTCTAAGGTACTAGAAAAGGCAAAAGTGTCGAAATCGAGTCCGGTCATAATATCTATTGATGTAGACTATTCTAGAAATCGTCTATTGCTTGATGACAGCTTTGTGGTATAGCTACTCAAATTCTTATTAAACAGATAATATCAGTATTAGACGATTTCTACGCATCTAGAGAGAATTACTCAAAAGCTCACCCTACACTGAAGTATGATAGAGATGAATGAATAACAATTTATTCAAGGTGCATAAGTGTATTCCATGCCGCATTACTTTACCTAATGTTTTGAACTTCTCAAATACCCTCAGATTGTTGGTGGACTAATTTAGAAAAAGGATTCAAAAGAATGGACATTTGACCTAGCTTGAATTCAATTCCCGATGATATTATTCTGGCAAAATAATTAAATACTTTCTTCCTCATATTTTTAATAATGAGTATTTGGGGAATTGAACCATCTGATTGGTTTACTAGGTTCATGAGAAATCGTTGGAGAGCACCATTTCCTGAAAAAGACTTCGGGGAATTTGATGATATGAGAAAAGAAATGGAGAGAATATTTGAAGAACAATTCCAAGAAATTCAATCGTCAGCTCCAAAGGAACTGGTCAGAGAATACGAAACGCCAGAAGGTGGCAAAGTAAAGGAGATTGGACCACTTGTCTACGGTTACTCTGTAACCATAGGACCTGATGGTAGACCAAATATCAAGGAGTTTGGAAATGTTAAACCTCCTGGTAGAACGGGGATAGGTACCGGCGGTAGAACCAGAAAAGCGGAATTAATAGCTGAAAGAGAACCTCTAGCCGATATAGTTTCGACCGATAAGGAAACTAAAGTCGTAGTCGAATTACCAGGCATAACCAAGGAGGATATCAAAATAAATGCATATGATGGTTCTGCTGAAATTATTGCTGGAAAGGGTAATAGAAAATACAAACGTGTGGTTGAGCTACCTCCTGATGTAGATATAGAGACAGCAAGATCTACATTTAACAGTGGTCTTCTAGAAATAACTTTTGACAAGAAGAAAAAGCCTGAGAGAAAAGGTAAGGAAATCAAGATAGAGTAGAATTGTAGTTTAGCAGTCGAAATAATAAGACAAAAGCCCTTCTCTCCTAAAATAACATCACGATATTGCAGATAGTATAGGCAACTTGCAGGGCTGAAAATTTAATTAAAGTCCTATGCAGCACCTTATTCCAAACATATTATAGCATGAGTAATATTGATTTATTGTATAAAGAATTTTTTATCACAAATGTAAAGGTAAAAGCATTTGAAAAGATGGCAATTGTTGTTTGTTTAGAAAATATTGATTCTGATATAGAGAACAAAAATATTGTTCGAACGGGTGTCATAGCTACAAATATCTTTGAAAAACAAAATGTCAACAACAACAAATACAATAATGAGTGGCTAATGGTACATCACCATGGTTCTTCAGTAGCAAATTATATGCCTCCTAACGTTTTTGTCTAATGGTCGATAAGGCTATAATTTTCCTATTAGTGGCAAATTGAGAAAACTTTAAAGCTTAGCAGTTCATACCTATATCAGAATCCTAATTTTAGACCGATAGCGTCGTGGGTACCGACGGGCCCGTAATAAAATTAGTTCTCTAATTGGATTCTAGCATCATAAGAAAATGACTAATGAGCAAAGGCATCAATAAGAAAACCTTTCATATAATCAAGCCATGAAAAGATCATAAACATGTCAAATGATAAAGAAATTGGTAAAATAGGACAGTGTAGTAGGTGTAGAAGAAAAAAATTATATTTTATGAATCCACGAGTGAATTACGTCCAGACCATATTAGATATTTGTGTAAGTAACGCTATGAAGAGAGGTGTTTTTGCGATATAAGTTTTTAGACTTTTAGATTTTTCACGCCCTCGGTTTTGTTCGCTTTCGCCTCCTGATTTTAGCGTATTTTTTGCTTTCTGCTCTCCTTGCACTGTAAGCATGGGTTCTCTTCTCGTTTATCTTGCGCATTCGTGTTATGAAACTGTAGTCGACAAATATAAAGAGAATGTAAACACATATTCAAGGATGTCGAAATATTTCAAGTGGACTTTTAACACAAATCTAAATTGTAAAATGGATAATGGATCCGAATTGTTAACAATCCCGATCCCGACGGGCCAGCGATAAATTAGTTCTTTTATGGGATTCTGGATGATAAATGAGGAGCATCAACAAATAGCTTTATACTGACGAATGTTTATCTTTTACTTAAATGTACAGACCTTGCAATTCTTGTTCGAAAGACTTTGATGAACTAATTGAAGGCGTTCGATATCTAAGCACAACTATTGGACTTTTATTCTTCTGCTCAGATGTTTGCTGCAAAAACTATCTAACCAAGAATCGCTAGTGCCAACTCTGTGTAATGAATTTTAATGATGCTGCAAAATAGATAAGTTATTTTATCTAGAAAAACATGAAAAAATAAAAGATTTCCTTGTTTCGTTTGACCCTATCGAGTTTGAAAATAGACGAAATTGTTCTAACTCTTGTAATTGCACACTCTATTTATTAACTGTGAGTAAATAAACATAGCAAATACTTCGTAAATATTAAAATTGATGCGGAATTATAAATTTATTGACTAAGGATGTGCTATTGTAACCATTGAGCAAAGTAAGTATGCCAGGCAAAATTTTTGGAACTGTCGTGTCTCATGGATTAAAAGGAAGAATGTTGACAAAAAATGAACTTCAAATGTTGTGTGAGTCAAGGGATATGGATGAACTAGTAACAAGAATGAAGAATACGGTTTATCTTGATGCATTAGCGAAGCTTACTAAACCCTATACTGCTGATAAAATAGAAAATGCACTGAAGGAATATTTAGTGAATACACATGCGAAAATGGTCAATATTTCTAGTGGGGCCAAAATTCTTAGCTCTTATTTCATGAAGTATATTACATGGAATTTAAAGATGATTTTGAAAGGTAAAGCTCTGGGAAAATCCTATGATGAACTATTACCCAAGATAAATTTGAGAGCGGAGGAACTGGTGGGTAGGCGTGATCTTGTAGTTAAGGCTCTTGTTTCAAAGAATTTGGATGAGGCCATTTCTGCCCTTGCGGGGAGTGAATTTGCTGACGATGTTACCAAAGCAGCTACGATATACAAAGATAAAGGAGATGTGAGGGTTTTTGATGTATATCTTGATCATGTTTTCTATCATGACTTAGGCAGAGCAATGAATACTGAATCACAATCTATGGAGGCAAAGAATATAGTTTCAGTAGATATTGACTCTTAC
>JAATVL010000294.1 GCA_014523525.1 Nitrososphaerales archaeon TH703
CTGTAGCTCACGCCACAGAAGATATTCCAAAATTAATCCTTAAGATGAATGAGATATTTTCTATTCCTAAGGAAAGATTTTTAATTTCACGGGCCAGAGGGCATTGGGACAATGAAATATCTCTAATTAGAGCAGATTGTAATCATCAGGAATCTAGTGCTTTGTTGGAGACAATAATTTCAAAGTTAAAGACTGGCGAAAAAAATTATCTTTTGCACTCAATATCTAACTCTTTTGATGAAAGGGACAATTTTTACATCAGGTTGAATAAACAATCTGTGTGTTTGGGAATAATATCACTTTCAGAACATGATTCCATAAGAATCAGATTCAAGCCAACAAGAGAGTATAACCAAAATAATAAATTCAGGGATCATGTGATCGATTTATTTACAAAAAAATAGATCTAGGAATTCATGTCTCAGATATTGACAGAGCCTTGAGTATGTCCAAGATATTAGATCTGGACATAATAGGTATTGATTCTAATTATTCGACTAACACAGAACCGGTAGAAAATATTATTCTAAGAATGGATAAAAAATACTCAATGGCAGATTATTATCCTTATTTGATTGTTTCAGATAACATAAAAACACTGGATGGTAAAACTGATCTGTTTCTCATCGATCCTTTTCAAAGGAAGGATGCGATTAAAAGCAAAGCAAAAAGAGCACTTGGCGTAGAAATTTCAATTGCCTTTGCAAAAAAACTTAACGCTACTATGGTTGGAAAATGGCTAAAGGAAGTAAAATCAATTTATGAATTCTGTAAATCTAACGATTGTCAGTTCATATTGTCTAGCGGTGCCAGGTCTATCAATGAGCTAGTGTCTGCTAGATCATTTGAATCAATATTAAAGCTTATAGGCGTATCTCCAAAGAATTACTGGAATGAAATTACTGAATGGCTGTTCACAAAAAATAAGGTGAGATGGGTTTATGCTAAACCATAGAGAAAAAAGAAGATATCTTGCAATAATATATGATGAAAATAATGTATACCGACATTTCCAATTACATGAAAAAATTGTAGAGCGTTTTAAGGAACTTTTCGGAGTCATCCATTACGAATTGGCAATGTTGAAACTATATGATTCTAAATTTGGAAACATATTGTTTGTTGGATGTAAATTGAAATACCTTGACTATTTCTTAGTTTCACTGAGCTTGACTCAGCCCTCTTTCACTGTTGTCAGTTTATCAGGTACGATAAAGAAGTTGAGAAAGAACGTTTCTAGCTTAGACATAAGAAACATTAAAAGCGGCGTGAACTAAACATATCAAGGGGATGAGGTGAACTTTTGTTGCTGCTCGAATCTGAGGAAAAATCTATGAAGATCTCGCGACGATCTGACCCAATTCATGATTTTAAAACTTATTAAATATTGGGGACATTGCACGATGAGGCATTCAACGTGAGACAGTAGTAATAATAATGAATTTAATTTGAATCTTCAATATTTTTCTGCAAAAATTGTAATATCACCTATTGTGTAAATTAATGTACAATATGTATTTGACTTCATTAAACCACAACATAACCCCATGCCCAATGATAAAAAAACTACCAGATAGTCGGCTGATGATACTTTGTTGGGAGTCAGATTGATGTTTTTCATAGGAAACCATTTTCATATTCGAGATTTGCTAAAAAAGGTAGTCGTTTTTTCCATGATTATAATTTCTGTATATTTTATTGGAACCGTGTTTGATTCTGAATCTCTCACAATTGAAGGTTCTACTTTGATACTAAGCAACACTACGTTAGACTCAATAAACCCTCAGTTCTCTGTGTCCAAGAATAGTATCCATGCATCTTGGATAAGTGATCTCAATTCGCAGAATAGCGATGTAATGTTTAAGAAACTCGATAAGTACTCAAAGTCATTTACGAATGCGATGAACATAAGCTATACATCCGGAATTTCGAACATAATTAAATTAACAAATAGTGAAAATAACGTTTACATTACATGGGAAGATAAGCAAGCAGGTCAGTGGGAACTACTATTCCGCAAAAGTCAGGATAATGGTTTAAAATTTGGCAAGGTAATTAACTTAAGTAAAACAACTGGTAACGTGCATCTTCATGATCTATTGGCAGCTGGAAAAAATGTATTCGCTGTGTGGGCCGCAAATGAAAATATTTCATCAACAAATAAGGATGTTTTCTTCAGGAAGAGTCTGGATCATGGCGAATCCTTTAGTGATACAATAAATTTGAGCAATAGCAATGACGATTCGCTGGATCCACATATGGCAATAAATCACAATGGATCTGTAATATACATAGTTTGGACCGAATGCGATATTAAAGGTGACGAACCTATGTGCAATATAGAATTTACAAAGAGTATCGACCAAGGAAATACTTTTACAATTCCAAAAAAGGTAAGCAATACGATACAGCCCTGCAATAGCACAATCAGTCAAGCTGCATTTGATAGGATGGCTAGTAATGCTAGTTCAAATGCGCGCGCTTCCTATTTATTTAATAATGCAACAGTACAAGAGTGGATCAATTCTATAAATCCGACTGTCTTTGCTACATTGGATGGTAAGAATTTATTTGTATTATGGGAACAAGCGGAATCTGGATCAGGACTTTCAGAAATATTTCTTAAAGTTAGTAATGATTATGGGAAATCTTTCAATTCAGATATTAACGTTAGCAACACTTCTGGAGTTTCCCGACTTGCGCAATCTCAGCTTGTAGGAGAGGACCTTTTTGTAGTCTGGTCTGATTCTCTAGATCATAACAAAAGCTTTGATGTTATGTTAAGAAAAATTGATGCAAACAACAAAGCTGGAAAAGTAATAAATTTAAGCAACAATACGGGTAACTCTGTCTCTCCATCGATATTGGTCAGTAACAACCGTATCTTTGTTGCTTGGAGTGATGATACAAATAATCCTTCAATTTTGTTACGCATTGGAGACACTTCAGGATCATTCGCAAAAGCAAAGGAACTGAATGTTGACAATGCAGAAAGTTATACAGACCCCTTAATTTTTGAAGCAGTGGAAAATGTATGGATTGCCTGGACTGAATACAATAATACTAAGCACAAGATCGTTTTAGTTGATCAAGAAAAATCTGATACTCCCCATTCTCAATAGTCATATTCATATTATTTTTGATTGCGCACATGCTTACTCTGTATTAAAATAAGAGAGCTTGGATAATTTTGTAAACTTTGGAAAACTTACACCACAGTGCCGACTTGATTTACTTTCATGTACAATTGTAAAAACAATTAACAACAGATTTAGTTCTTAGTAACGAGAACCTTATTAAGTGTAAATTTCATATTTTTTGCAATTATCGTTACTAAGAACATTGATATCATTATTATGACCATTGTTCCACTTGGAGCCAAGTTTAAGTAGTATGATGTAACTATCCCAAAGACTACAGAAAAAATTGAAATTGCGCATGAAATAAATATAGTTTTCTTAAATCCTTTTCCAAGCATCAATGCGGTTATGTTTGGAATCACTATCAATGAAGAGATTAGTAGAACTCCAACAAGTCTTATTGACGCGATTATAGTTATGCTTGCAAGAATAATAAATAGAGTATTGATCCAAGTGACATTTAATCCGCTGACTTTTGCTTGTTTCTCATCAAAAGTTATGAGAATTAATTTTTTGTAGAATATGTAAATTACTGGAATAACTATGGCATCTGTAATCAATATAATAATTACGTCATCATTACTAACAAGAAGAATATTTCCAAATAGTATACTATACAAATTTACTGTGAATCCTCCAGAAATACTAATCAAAATAATTCCTATAGCTAGGCCGGATGTCAAAAGTACAGCAATAGAGGAATCGGGTGGAATCTTTGTAGATTCCCTTAATTTATTCACACCGATTGCAGACAAAATGGCTACTATGTATGCTGTCCATAATGGATAGACTCCAATGAATAAACCTAATGATATTCCACCGAATGTCACATGTGCAAGAGCGTCTCCAAATAAAGAATGTCGCTTAAGTACCAGAAAAAGGCCTACAATGGAACAAATTACAGATATAGCAATTGCAGATATCAGAGCTCTTTGCATAAAGCCGTATTGAATTATATCAAATAGCATTCCCATCAGCTTTTTTCTAAATTGTTGTCCCCATCTTCAGGTGTACGAAAATGAAGGTTCATGTGTGATTGCATCGCAAATTCTACATAAGACTTCATTCGTTCGTCATTTCCAAAGAAGTCCCCAGATTCACCATGGAAGAATAATTTCCTATCAATACAGGCTACCTTATTTGCTAGTCTTTCGACAGCATTCATATCATGTGAAGACCACACAATAGTTATTCTCTTATCCTTGTTCAATTTCTTCAATAGATCATAAAACCTTTCTTGTGTTGCTGAATCGATACCTGTAGTGGGTTCGTCTAATATCAATAAATCAGGGTCCTTCACAAGAGCTTTTGCAATAATTACTCTCTGTTGCTGTCCTTCAGAAAGTTCTCCTATTCTCTTATCTGTATATGCATCCAATTCAACAAAATTAACTGCATTGTAGATAGATTCTTTATTAATTTTCTTTCCGATCATGCCCAGTGAAACTATTTCCTTAACTGTTGCAGGAAATGTCTGCTCTACAGATTTTTTTTGCGGCACATATCCAACTCTCT
Source organism: Nitrososphaerales archaeon TH703 (assembly GCA_014523525.1). Taxonomy (GTDB): domain Archaea; phylum Thermoproteota; class Nitrososphaeria; order Nitrososphaerales; family Nitrososphaeraceae; genus TA-21. Next base: position 4,656 of record JAATVL010000294.1, read on the forward strand.
GAAGGGTCTTCTTATTTTGTCTAATGTCCGATCCAAAAAGATTGATTTCACCTCTATAATCGTTAATTATCCCAAGCATGCACTGAAATAAAGTGGTCTTTCCTGCTCCATTTGGACCAATGATTCCAAGAAAATCCCCCTTGTCAACTGTGAAAGAGATATCGTCCAATGATGGGATCGAATCATAGTAATATGATAATTTTAGTACTTTAATTATTGGTTGCATTCTAATCCCACCGTCAAATTTTTTATATTTTCGTTCATTTTGTCGATATATCCAATTCCTACTTCCTGTTCGTACTTTGTTAGTCCTTCTATGGGACTTAAAACAAGGACCTTACCATCTGGAATTTCCTGAGCAACCACTGATGCGTACCGTGTATCCATTAGCTCTTCTGAATAGATAACCTTAAGATCCAAACTTTTTGCAATATTGATAATCTCTGCTAATCTTGTAGGCGTTACTTCTGCTTCGGGTCCTGCATTAGAAATACTGTGTTGATTTAATCCATATTGGTTAGCAAAGTACGAAAATGAATTATGAAACGTAATAAAGTCTCTTTTCTTGCATGACTCCAAGTAAGTTTTTATTGTTTTGTCAAGATTATCAAGTTCATTTAAAAAATTTTTTGCGTTGTTAAGGTATCTATCTCTGTTATTGGGATCAATCGTCATCAAACCGTTTCGTATATTTTCTACTTCTTTTTTTGCGAGTAATGGGTCCAGCCATACATGAGGATCAAGAGTAATGTTACGCCTGTCAGTATAAGACGCATTCAAACCTTCACTAGCATCAATTTTATGCGCAGTATTAATTTTTGTAATCCAATTTTCAATCCCCAAGCCATTGTATACGAGGACATCGGCAGAATCAACAGTTTGTATTTGATTTATTGTTGGCTCAAAATCATGTGGTTCAATCCCTGTTGGAATCAGGATGGATGACTGTATTATATCGCCACCAATTTTTTTGACGAATTCATCAATTGGGAAAAAAGATGATACTACTCTTAACTTGTGTGAGGAATTAGTAGCTGGACTCGATTCATTAATTGAATTCTTCGTTGCGTTTGCAGGATCAAAATACAATTGCAAAGTTGGATTTGATATTTGACTTTGTGCATACAAATTTTGACACAAGGAGTAAAATAGAATGGATAAAATCAGATGAGACAAAAATGTTAGCTCCCTTTTCACGCTGATGTAATGTATTATTAAGAATATATACCTTTTTTATTAATTTTAATTAAGTTGTGGTGCGTGATGTTAATAACATTATTCAAAATTCGCTAGGGTTACATCGAAAATTTTGTCGGTTATTCTTGACAATCATCTGTGATTCATCTATACAAATGAAATATTTTGGCAATAATTCCATCACTGTGGATATAGAAATATTACTAGTTTGTCATTATGTTTTCGCAGTAATGTTTATTTGCCTTTCTGATTTTTAACTTGAAATTCTTTGTCAAAGTCAAACAATATCAGACTGCCGTTAGTGACATCTATAGGCATTAGATACTGGCCACTCAGGTTACCCATTTCAAGACTTTATGAACGGATAAGTTTTACGTCATAGAGCTTTTTTTCATACCTTGTACCTCCAGCCCACAACCTCTTTTTTGCGTTACAACGATCTTACTTTGGCCCTATAAAATATGGAATAATTATTATATCTAATACCTGATTATGAAAATTTAATTGACCATTGTGAGTGTCTC
>JAATVL010000295.1 GCA_014523525.1 Nitrososphaerales archaeon TH703
TGTACTTTCCCGTATATTGTCCGTAGTCCATTTTTACTTCGTCAACTCTCGCATTCTCAGGGCCGATCTTACTCCACTGTACAACCTGATTAACATCTTCTTTGTTTCCTTCAAGCAGTGCTTCCACGTTTCCATCTGGCAAATTTCTTACCCATCCTACAACAGAATTTTTCATTGCAACTTGCTGCATATTAAATCTAAAATATACTCCTTGAACCTTCCCCCTAACTAGCAATCGAACAGATATTGATTCTTTGTCATCTAGTATTGAATTTTTAGAGCGTCTGAAAATCACATTATTTTTCTGTACTGCGCTATTTTATATATATTCAATTAATAATTGTGTCAAAAGATTGCGTAGGTACTATTAGATTTGAGATTAAGCTATTGCCCCATATCATCCAAACCTTTTATATCTATATGATATGCATAATTCCAGTACAAAATGAGGACCAAATTTGGCTTTACCCAAGGATTAAATATCGCAAGACTAGGTCTGGATGAAATGCAAATAATGACAGCTTGTCAAATTGCGGATAGGATTGATTTTGATTCAATCTGGTCAATGGATCATTCAAACGTACCACAATGGAAAAATGCAGTTGTTAATGATGCATGGTTATTACTTGCGGCAATTGGCGCAGTTACCAGAAATGTTGAATTAGGTACGTGCGTGACTGATGCAATAAGAAGACATCCTTCAACTATTGCACTTTCATCAATTACCTTGGATAGGCTAACTAATGGTAGAGCAATATTAGGCATCGGTGCAGGAGAAGCCCAAAATGTAGTCGATTTTGGAATAGAATTCAAAAAGCCAGTAACTAAATTTAGAGAGCAATTGGAAGTTATAGAAACTCTTTTTGATTCCGATCCTGATAATAGGGTAAACTATAATGGAGAGTACTATAAACTCGTTAATGCATGTTTGCAGGCAAAGAGCATTAGAAAACCAAGGCCACCAGTATATATCGCAGCAGGAGCACCAAAAACCTTAGAGCTATGCGCTATCTATGGAGATGGTTGGATACCAATAGGATATACTCCTGCATTGTTTAAACATCATGCAGACATTATTAGAGATCATGCAAAAAGAATCGGTAGGGATATTAGCAATTTTCAATTCGCAAATGATGTAGATGTTTATTTTACTGATGATGGCGAAGAGGCATGGAACAAGATGAGGAACGCAGTCAAGGTCAGTTTATACAAGCCAGAATTATTGAAGGTTCACAATATCCAACAGGATTCAGAATTTGATTTCCGAAGATATTTTACAGAATATGCAATGAATAAACCAGAATTGATGGAACAAATGAAAAGAGCTGCTATGCAAATCCCCGATGATGTGGCAAGGAGTGCAATAGGGGTTGGTAGGCCTGATGACGTGATAGAAATGTTAGAACATTTTATTGAAGGAGGAACAAACCACTTTATAATTAGGTTCTGGGGAGACGGATATTTCAAAAATATAGAGTTATTTGGTAAAAAAGTAATTCCATATTTTAGAGAACAGGAAAAATAATTTACGGATGTCATTTGTAAAGCTGAACTGGAGACTTGTCTCTTGAATTTAGTATATTCAAGAATTAGATTTATTAAAAAAGGTGTCAAGTTTTAAGCAAGTTTTATTTGTATTTCCTTTGGCATAAACAAGTGGATTTGCATCAAAACCCAATAAGCGCAAGCTATCCGCAAAACTTTCAGCAAACCCGTGAAAAGTATAGATTTTCTCAGGGTTGCATTTCTTGACTACTGTTATTAAATCATCATAATCACAGTGGTCGCTTAGAGGAAAACAATAATCTAGCCCCAATGCATATTTGTAATATGGCTTAACAGCCCATCCACTGAATCCGATAGATAAAGCGCCATATTTTTTCTTGATGTAATTGAGAAATCCATTCTTGCATGAGGCCAGCGGAGCGATCAGTAACCATGGCTGGTGAGAAGACAGGATATTGTTATTTTCTGCTTCTGAGAAAGTGACATAATTGTCCATACTGATTCCAAACTCAGAATAGAGTTTGTTCATCTCGTCTATTGAATCGTGTATGATTAATGGTTTCCAATGTCTAAAAACATTTGTAAGAATTTGTGCCTTTCCTAGAGTGTATCCTAACAAAATAACTGGGATACCTTGATGATACATTTCTGAAATTATTAAATTTGCTTTGTGTATAGTGGCTTCAAATTTTGGAAAGATGTAGTCAGGATCGCCAAATGTAGATTCTATTACGAGAATTCTTGCCTTGGGTATAATTGCCGGATTCATAAACGCTCTTTTTCTTATTGAAATATCACCAGTGTAATACAATTCATCTTCTATAAGTAGTCCATTTGAACCAAGAATATGTCCTGAATCCAGTAATCTGAAATCATGTTCTTGATACATATCGCCATATTTGTACCCACGATGCATCGCAATTTTATGAGTTATTTTTGAAGTGATAATCTTATTCCCGTTCTCTTTAACACACCTGTATAAATGATCACTATGTGCATGTGAAACAAAAATGAAATCAGAATTAGGTTGTTTATTTGGATCAAGGGATATTTTTTTACTTTTGTGGTCTACTGTTATGCCGCAGTTGTCTACCGAAACATGAAGCATCAGTTTCTTTGATTTTCGAACAGTATATTAATATTAGTATAACGACTTTTATCAAGAAAAAATTTTGAATTCTACTGATAATCTCAACTCCTCATTGGCCTAGGGGTTTGAAGTAAAATTTAATTTATGTTAAATTTCTAATTTTGAGTAATGATTCTGAGCCGATATTGGTTTATATTTTCTATTATCAATTTGGTTTCATTTACTATTTGTCTTGAATTCTTTATTTTGCATGAGTACAATAATTTTGATTCATATATATATGGACAAACTGCTTTTACTAATTCGTCCGGTTTAGTTGATAAATCAACAAATGCATCTTTTAATGCTGAAGGAACAATTAACACTATTTTGTTTTCTCAAGATACATCCAACAATACAAAACCTTTAGTCAAAGATATCAATACAAATCATTCTTCGAAATATCTTCTAGGTGGAAAATGGAGGTTGGACGTCTTGAATGATAATGTAACCTATTTCAAAAGCAACTTTACAATGATAGATACCGGCGGACACGATATTCACTTTCACACAATTGTTTATAAGCCAGGTTCAACTCAACCAATCACTCAAGACCAACAAGGAAAACCGGGGATTTTGTTTAAATATAAAAATAATAATACTGCAGGTTTTAATAGTTATGTTGATATCTATACGAACGGTGTTTTGGAATGGGAAGACGTTCCTATAAAAGTAGCTCTCATGAATGAAAAAGTAATTATGATGGATATCAAAGATAAAAAGACGGTAGAGCACTTTTTGAAAAACCCCATATATGGCTTGATAAATTCTGTCGATCTGATCCATCAATAACTTTTGTTCTCCAGTTATCATATTATGACTCATACACCAAACTAAGTGAGAACTGCCTCTAATTTTCTATTTTTGAGGGCATTTTTTATTTCCAGTGCAATTCTTCTACCCATACTCATGCCATTTTGGAATAAGAAATCAGAGTATTGTGATCCAGAAACATATAGATTTGTTCCAGCAACAATTCTTGCAGAAAATTCAAAAGTAATGAATCTTGCATCCTTAGTATAGACTCCTTCCAAACAAAAAGGTCCAGGAATTCCAGGAGGGACTAGTTTTTCGGAAGCCTGTACAAAATTTTCTCCCATTTCGTATACTCCCTCAAGAAGTGATTCTCTGAGAACTAGAGGGATATTGCCTACTACGTTGTATGTAGGTTCTATAGGAACATTAAGTTGATGTTTTGACGGGATGCGAGAAATACCATCAATATCAGATTCATACCTCCTATCAACTCCCATGAACTCGATCTCATCCGAGATTGGAGAATAAAAGTAATGAAGGTAGACAGGAACTCCCCTTACATATTCCTGAATATAAAGCGAATCTTCATCAGTAACAATGTTATCATTTAAGAGCTTGTTGTATCCTTCGTCAAAACCCTTCTGATCAGACGTGAGAAAATATCCTTTGCCACCAGCAGCTCCGTGTAACTTTACAATACAAAGATCATTTATTTCTCTTTTAGATTTTACCGTTCTTGGTATTTGTAATTTTGATTCTAACATCAGTTTTTGTTTAAGATTTCTATCCGCTTCCCATCTTAATATAAATTTATTACCAAAAAAAGGTACATTAATACTTTCTATTTCTTCAGAACTTAATGATGAAATTAGAGTACCGTGAGGTATAAGAATACAATTCAATTTGTTCAATCTGTTCTGAATATCTGACTCTAAAATATCCCGAAATTTGTCAACTAATATCACATGATCAATAAAACCAAATCTCTTGTACACATGATACCTCTTCTTCTCTGTTATCAGTAGAGTCTCAAATCCTTCATCCTTTGCTCCTTTTAAAACCTGAAGCGAACAGTGAGACCCGAGAGTTCCTATGATTTTTCGCAAATTATATATCGTAAAGCACTACTACGCCTAGGAAATTAATATTATTCGAAATTCAGTTTGTTCGTACAAGAGAATCCAATTATTTCTTTGCAAATGTCAGAAATTCTGCTATCAATTTAACGACGAAGCCTATTCCGCCCACGATACCAATGCCCAACAGTACCAACCTGAGGTGGGTCTTATAGTCATCTTTGCTAGTTTTCTTTGCGAGTTTTAATACTTGAATTATTTCCGAAACTTTTTGTTGTACAATAGACAATAATTTACATTTTATCCATTATTGGATTATTTGAATCTATCCTTATTGAAGTATATCCCTATTGGATAGAAAATGTGCTGAACAACGTCTGGACATGACAATACACTTTCTAGGCCCAAAAAACAAAAATTACCAACCCAAATCTGCATTTGAAATTTGTATTTCGACACAGTTATAAGATGTGTAAGTTGTCATCGTTATTTCCACTATTGGCTTCTGACTAGAGTCATAATATAGTGTCTTAATAGTCTGGAAACAAAAATTTGTTACGAGGATATTTAGAAGTAATTTTAATCTATTACTTCGTTATGGTATAAGATATCTTTTTTAAGGAGCAGATTTTCTGTAAATCTCAGCTCATGATTGGTTATATTACTTAGTAAAAATGCGCTCCTTCTCTGTCCTTTGCATCTCTACAAACGTTTCAGTATTTTGAACTCCTTCGATTTTTCCAATTTGTTTTATAACAACATTGTGAAGTTCCTCGAGGGTAGTAGCACTGATAGTCACCAAGATATCGAACCTACCAGTCACTTCAGAAATAGATATTATTTGAAATATCTTCAATAATGCAGCGTGAATTTCCTCTTTTAATTTTGGATCCCTATTTATCCCAACTACGGCCTTGACATTAATCCCTAAAAGAGGCTCATTCACAATTATCGTAGATTTTTGGATCAAATTTCTTTTGTAAAGTCGCTTAATCCTACTGTACAAAACTGACGAATTTGTAGATAATAATTTACTCAATCGAGGTACTGAAATATTAGCATTCTTACATAGTTCTGACAATATTTTCATGTCTAGATCGTCGAATTTTTGCAATATCTAGTCAATAATATTCATGAGTATTAATAAATGTAGTTTTTAATTCAAATGGTAAATGATCATATATTACATCCAAGTAACTAATTACAATAATGATACTGAGTTGCAAAAATGTACGTGTATCATCGAAATCTGATGACAAACTTTTAGTTAAATAATATTAATACAAAAAATCCCAGCTAATACATCCTAGCTTCCTACCAACCTAAAAAAAACTATATATATTTAAGAAGCCATATTTAGGCTCACCTAATGCTACTCCCATCAGAAATTGAATCCAAATTATTAATTCCTGCAGTAAGAGCGATCTTATCAAAGGAGCTGGTAATTGAAAAGGGGCTGAAGGAAGAGGAAGTAGCTAGAATGCTAGGAATTACTCAGGCAGCAGTAAGCAACTACCTAAGGGGTACGCGTGGTGATAATGAATTAATATCAAAACTTATGTCACTAAGTGAAATCATGAGTATGATAAAAGAAATAAGTGATGATTTATCTACCAACAGAGCATACACCGCAAAAACATTATCAAAATTTATCGCACTCTGCAATTATATGCGTTACTCGCTTATCATATGTGATGCTCATCATAGCCTTGAAAGAAATATTGATGAAAAAGTATGTGAACAATGCAAGGTTACCTTGACTGGAGCCCAACAGTAATTAGGTAAATAAAACTAGATTTCTATTTGTTCTATTGTGTACGGGCCATATTCAATACAATAGAAATTACTTCTGATCCTTTCAGTGTTCCTATCGATCCTTTATTTCCCCATGATTCCGTAAAGCGTTGACTTCCATCACTTTTGATACCATTGCCTGATACCAACAATGGAATTGGATCATCCGTATGTGACTTTCTTATACAAGGAGTAGAGTGATCCCCTGAAATAACCACTATATGTTGTCTGGTTACGCATTTCAAAAACACACCAAAGAAATTTTCATCTATTAATTCAATATTAGATTTTTTACCCAATGCATCGCCATCGTGTCCATATTCATCAGGTCCTTTTATGTGAACATATACAAGATTATACGAGTTAAGAATTTCCGCAACCTCTTTTCCTTTTTGTTCATAATCATCAATTTTTTGTGAACGAAATATATCCATCGCAAGTATTTTAGCTATACCAATTTCTACAGGCATATCTACTAAACAGGAAGTAGAAATTCCATACTTCTCATTAATTGGTTGAAGGGAGGGAACAGCATTCCCAGCGTCACGCAACAATATTACGCTCATTGGTTTCTTATTATTTGAAATCCGATTCAGATTTACTGGATGCTCCTTCAACAAAGAAATAGACTTACTAGTAAATTCATTGACAATTTTTGCTGACAAGATCGATGATTCAGAATTGTCTTCTGATTGAGACTCCTGAACAACCATAGCTTCAACATCAGTTTTGGCAACACCTATACCATTTAATTTACCATATGCAGGATCGGTATTAGTTATTTTATCAGAGAGATATTTTTTGTTATGCCTAAATTTAATAATTACACGGTGAGAGATAGTCGGCGTTATTTTAACTGAAACGTCTGGATCATCAAATTTAACATTGTCTTCCAAAAATGCACAAATGCTGTTTGCTTCCTGCTTGAGTATATCACGACCCGCGCGCCTATCGATTATTCTATTACTATCTAAGGTTGCAAAATTACCTCTTAAGGCAAGATCCCCGTCGCAAAAATCGACCCCGCAGCCAATTATTTCTATTATGCCCCTTCCGGCATATTTTTTTCCCTGAAAATCATAACCGAGCATATTGAATACAGCGATATCTGATTGAGGAGAGATACCCTTCCCTACGCTTATCACCTGACCCATTTTACCTTTTCTTGCCAGTGAATCAATATTTGGGGTTTTGGCGGCCTCCAGCGGAGTCTGACCATTCAAGCTTGGATTTGGAAGATCACCTATTCCATCAAGTAGAACGTACAATATTCTTAAATCTTGATTATCAGACAATGTTGAAACTGATAAATAACCATGATTTATCTGTAATGTCAAAACATATAGAAAGACTTCTTTCGAAATTTGTTTTACAAAGAATTAAAAAGTACTAGTGGATTACGTGAAGACAAATTGAGAATAATGGCCGTTGGAAGTAGAATTTTTGTAACAAGCTTTCAACTTGCCGGTGTTGAAGGTATTAAGGTAGAGTCGGCCTCAGAAGCTCTTGAACACATCAACAGTTTAGATAACGTTAGCGATGTAGGACTTGTTCTTATAAGTGAAGACATTGGAAAGGATATTCGGACTCAACTCACGAATATCAGAGCCAATCGTCCAATTCCATTAATTTTCGAATTACCTGCACCTGGTAGCACTAAGGAAAATGTGGATTATAGGGCCTTACTAAAGCAGATCTTAGGAGTGTGATTCGGTTTTCGATATTCAATTATAATGTAATGTAAAAACAACTGCGAATCTCATAAATATCTCATTTTGACGTGATACATATCACTATCAGATTAATCCAAGCACAAACGTATAA
>JAATVL010000296.1 GCA_014523525.1 Nitrososphaerales archaeon TH703
CTCGATATCTAGCTTGTGGCTGAAGTCCCTCACCACTTTCGGTGGAAATTGCTTTCCTCAGATAATGACCCTCATCTGTGTGTATCGACGGAAACCCCGTAGGGTTCCATAAGTGAGTGTAGGCAGAAAGGACAAGTGGGATAAGAATAAAAACTAGTGACCGTAGTCGTGCTTTTTCTTTTAATTGTAATTGGAGCCTCAATTAGCTTCCTTATCCATTAACTATGACATTTATACATGAATTAAACCTTATGCATGTGTTCACTACCAATTAGTATTCTAAAAAATGACCTTTGTGACTGATTCACGTTACCATAAAGAAGAGGCTTTATTGATATGTTCAAAATTGAGATGCTATTTGGCATTCTTACCTGAATAAACGGAATGAACAGCATTTTTTAGGATATCAAAATATTTCGTGGGAATTAAATTGCCATTTTCATCACTTGTCACTAAATTAAAGTTCTCAACTCTGTGTGGCCTGAAATTCCAATACCAAAAAGCCCATCCGTATGGATCTATTTCATTAAATTTTTTTAATATCATATTTGTGTCTTCTGGCGTGATGTCACTTGCCTCTGGATTTATTTCATAGACAAAGTCACCTTCTTCGTTTATTACTTTATCTCTGGCTACATTGTTCCATTCTCCAATATATACGGGAACCCCAGAAAGGTTACCAGCTGATATAAACATTTTCAATCTTTCCTCCTGGTAGCTACCCGGTGACGGCAGTCCGTATATACTAAATTTGAAGATAGTGTTTGTCTTATTTGCCGGCGTCATCTTTGCAAGATTTGTCGCGTTAACTCCAATGTTACTCTTAAGATCAACAGGTATTGACATGCTGTATATTAAGTTCTTCTTGGTTACCTTCCTCATTTCGTCCGTCATAAACGTATTATATTTTCCAACTTTTTCCCACTGGTCCGCACTATGTACCTGCGGTTCACTCAATATTTCATATCCTACGGTGCTGGGATGACTATCAACAGTACTAACTACTTTTTTTAAGAATTGAGCTTGTAGATTCCAACCGTCAGTGCCATTTGTATCTGTAATCACTCTGTTCCACCAGTCAGTCCACCACGCTGCTGCTGATGGGTATTTTGGTCCGCCTCCACTACCATAGGGATATGCTGAATTATTTTGAAATAAGAAACTTGGAAATCCTGTTCCTCTTTGAGGATTAAGCCATGATGAAGTATGAAACTGGTGATTATCGTATATTATTTTTATTCCATATTTGTCAGCAAGGGTCGCGGCAAATTTTAGCTCATTTATGAAGGCTATCGGATTTTTCACAAAAGATTCCCAATAATATACAAATCTCACATGATTCATTCCCCCTTCTTTTATTATCTTATAACTCTGATCATAATAGTTATCAGGAAAAGGATTCTTAAAGTCCCGTGTCTGGGGCAGACTGGTATAGTAACCTAGCATATTTACTCCAATCAGGGCTGGGGACTTTGCACCTTGACCATAACTTAGATTAGTTATCAGCGAAACATTTAGAATTAATAAAAAGACAAATGAAACCCCAAAAACAGACAAGTTCATTACTAAAGAAAAATTTAACTCTCCCAATATAAATTATTGAAGAGTAAAAGTTCGGGTATTAAGAATGGGTTTCTCTAGCACCCGAAACGAGTTGTCTTGTAGTTGTTAGATCCTCAATTTTCTTGTTTATGTTTAGTACTATTTCAAGTAAGTCAGGTTCAATCCTATTTTGTTTTATGAAAGAAGCTAGTGCTTGAGTGTCTTTAGGTAGACACATTCCATCAAATGGTCTTCCAAATTCAGTGCCATACTTGCCAATTCTTTTATCCAAAGATACTCCTAAACTTACAACCTTATCATCTATTCCCAAGTGTTTACATATCAATCCTATTTCATTAAAGAACGAAATCTTCAATGACAAAAAGCAATTTGATGCATACTTGATAAGCTCTGCTGCCTCAAACGATGTTGTGATTATATTTTTTGTTAATGGTTGGTATATATCTACTAATAATTTTGATAATTCATTATTACTTTCCTCTCCTATTATTACCCTATCTGGATTGAAGAAATCATCCAATGCCGAATTTTGTCTCAGAAATTCTGGATTATATGCTATCTCATAGTCTACCGCCCTCTTTTTTGTGCAATTTTTTTCGAGATAGTTCACGACTACGCTGCGCATAGTTCCAGGTAACATTGTGCTCCGGAAGATCAGCAAATGACGTTTTACAGATGTATTGAGATAGTTTGCGAGTTGATAAAGTGCAGATAGTATTTGAGAAAGATCTTGTTGGGAGTTATGGGTTGGAGTATTCACACAAACGAACGAGATATCTGTTTGTGATAATGCATCACCCAAATCATTTGCTACTTTATATCCATTACTCTTTAAAGTCCTCAGCTTTTCCTTTGAAATGTCATAAAAAATGACTTCATGACCTAGCTTGTGAAACCCTTGACCGGTTGCGCTTCCTACTACGCCCGAACCAATAATGCTTATCTTACTCGTTCGAAATCCCTCTTTATTATAGGGGGTTATAACTAATCATATTTATATAATTCCTTTTCATTTTCAAGAAAGAAATATAGTAAAAATTAACAGGAAACATCTTACCTCATTAACTTCTAGCTCATAATAAAAGTTACTAATAAATAATATGGAAATGGAGCTAAAACTGTGAACCCTTACAGGACCCCAACTTTTCAAAAGCATACCGGAATATTTGGCAATATAATTTTTGACCTGATACTGATAGCATTTGCTATTTCACTGGTTTTATCACCAATATGGTTTGACATAAGTGATATTGTCTATCAAATTAATGGCTTACAAAATTATATAGTTAGAAATTTCGTTCCAAGTTCATTATACGGTCATTGGCTTGTTATACCGCTAGGGATAATCGGCATCTGGAGATGGACAGTATGGTCTATCAAGAAAATAGTTGCATCCTTTTACTCTCCGATAACACCTGAATCAGTTAAGCTTAATTCGCGAGATACACTTAGACTCGCCGTATCAGTAATTATACCTGTATATAATGAAGACCAGAAAATCTTTAGGCGATCTTTGGAATCATGGTGGAAAAATAAACCGGCTGAAATAATTGCAATTATTGATAAATCGGACACAGGATGCATAGATGAATTTAAAGAGTTTCAACAAGGCAAGGACAACGTTAAATTGAAAGTAACCTCAAAACCCGGGAAGAGGCCTGCCCTTGTTGACGGTATTTTAGAATCAAAAGGTGAAATTGTTGCTTTGACAGATAGTGATACTATGTGGGATTCAAATTTCTTGGAAAATGCATTACGACCATTCCAGGTCGATTCAAAAATCGGAGGAGTTACTCCCAGATTTCACCCAATTGAAACAGGAACAATATGGCAAAAGATGACTGATATTTTTTGGGATAGTCGAAACCATTTAGATATGCCTGCACAGACGGCAGGAGGAAAAGCTCTGTCTTGCCTGAGCGGAAAAACTGCATTATACCGTAGGGAAATTCTATTACCCAAGATGGATCTCTTCCTAAATGAGATTATTCTTGGTAGAAAAAAAGAATCAGGTGAAGATAAATGCTTTACGAGACTTGTTCAACAAGAGGGATGGAAGACATATTATCAGAGTTCTGCAATAATATATTCGTCTGCCGCTCCAGGCTTTGACCAATTTATCAGGCAACGAATTAGATGGGCAAGAAATAGTCATAACTCTGATTTCCAGAGTTTATGGAGCGGATGGGTGTGGAAATGTCCATACCTTGCATTCTCTATGATAGATCGTTTTATTTCAGTTTTTACCCTACTGCTTGGTCCAATATTTTTCTCAATTGCCATTATCGAAAATCAATTGGGATTAGCGATTTCAATTATTATCTTGTGGCTTGTTGGAAGGATGATTAAAATTTATCCACATTTAAGACGCAATACACTGGATCTATTCATACTACCAATATATTTAGGAGTAAGTTTCTTGATGGCTCTAACCAGATTGTATGCTCTTGTTACTATTCGAGATCAACATATCATTAGAGGGTTCAGGAAAGTAAAAGCTAGCAGAATAAAGAAAATTAAGGATTACTTCTTAACCATTGAAATAATAGTAGGAATTTTCATATTTGCATTCGTCTTCCGTATATAGACTATTATTATTGTTACCTTAATTTAACACAAATTTGAAATTAAATGAAAATGAAAACTTACGATATCATAATCTGGTCTGAATTCCTTTCTCGGCCAAATACCTCTTAACCTTATCTAATGTTAAATTATCATAATGAAAAATCGAAGCTGCCAGAACAGCGTCGACGTCAGTTTTATTAAATACTTCAAACATGTGTTCTGATGAGCCACAGCCGCCTGATGCAATAACAGGTATTCTCACATTGTTACATATTGCATTTGTTAATTCAATATCATAACCATTTTTAGTACCATCTGCATCTATACTTGTCAAAAGTATTTCACCGGCA
>JAATVL010000297.1 GCA_014523525.1 Nitrososphaerales archaeon TH703
ATATTTCGAAAATTCAGAGACCGCATGCCTTATAATTCTAGATGTTGCCTTTATATCAAAATCCATGTTTGTAGCCAATTCCAGTATTTTGTCTTTATGAGATGCTTCTTTAGTTAGACCGACATTATATCGAGTCCACCAGGGAAACAGCCTAATTCTTTTATAATGTTCATACCACCAAGGTAATGATTTGATAGGAGTCACATTATTTCCGATTTCACTTTTTGTGATTTGTTTTTTATCTTTATTGAATATCATTGTGACACCTGCAATTAACTACACAATTGAATATAAAAAACTTATCATGAAAGCATACTAGAGCATGGAAATGCAGGGAACTTGGTATTAACGATAATAAATTACAAATAAATTGGGTTAATTATGTATTTTTTAGTTTTCTAAATTCTGTATGCTTTTTGCACGGCAAGTAGTTAGATAATTGTCTATAATATTTACTCGATCTCTACCATAGACAATTTGATATTTTGGAGATTTTAGATCCTGTTGTATCTTTAGGAGTTGTATAAATTCATTGGAGAGCGCTTTTCTAGCTTTCAGGCTTCAATAATTTTAGAGAAATTTGAATACACCACTTTACAATTCTTGGCCAAATTTTCGAATTCAGCTTTTTTGTCATTTAAAATAATATCAGCAGTTACACCGGTTTCTTTCATCTCAGTTCCATAATTCTCTATCCAATTTTGAATCATTTCAGGCGTTACTTCAAGATGAAACAAAATACCTATAGAGTTACCAAGTCTGAATGCTTGTGGATACAAATTGGAGCAGGCCAAAAGTCTTCCTGACGTTGGAATCTCATAAGTATCTCCATGCCATTGGAATACTTTCATATTCTTATTAGCTATCCCTTTGAAGATATCATCCGTTCCTTCATTATTTATTGCTATGTCGAACCATCCGATCTCTTTTTGCTCTCCCTTATATACTCTGCCGCCAAGTGCTTGGGCAATTAATTGAGATCCTAAACAAATTCCAAGTAGCGGGACTTTATGCTGGTTGGCATTCTTTATTAATTCTTGTTGCACATCGAGATAAGGTAGGTTTTCATATACAGACATGTATCCTCCCAAAATCACTATTGCCGCATACTTATCAACATCATCGGGAATATTGTCCTTTTTTACATGTATAGTCTTGATCTTATATCCGTCAGATTCAAATAATTCCTTAAAATTGCCCAGTGTCTCAATCTTTGTATTTTGGATAGAGAGGATGGTGTCTTTCAACTAAACAATAATGAATTGGCTCATTATATCTACTTTCAGTAATAAACCAATTCAATTTCTAGTACTGTACGCCGACAGGAAATAAACACAAAATCAGGTAAAACTAATTTTAATTTATGAGTATGTTTCAATAAGATAAGGTGAATATTGGTAAGGTTATAAAATAGAAAATATGTAGTCAGAAAATCTTCGAAGAACCAACGAATTGAATCAACAAAGATCTAAACTTAATATTTGATTTTTAGTTATTGTTTTAGTAACACATCCACTTCTCCATTGTGGATATTGAAATTGTTAAAAGCTTTCATTCCTCTTGATCGGTAGCATGAGATAAGAAAATATTTTATTTTTTTAATTCCCTGTACCTAAAACAATTTATTGTGTGATCATTAACCATACCGATTGCTTGCATCATTGAATAACATATCTTGGACCCTACAAACTTGAATCCTCTGTTTCTAAGATCCTTATAAATCATATCAGATTCGTGTGACATAGAAGGAACATCCTTATAACTCTTCCAGGAATTTTGTATTGGTTTGTATCTTACAAAGTTCCATATATAGGTATCAAAACTGCCAAACTCTTTTTGGACCTTAAGAAATGCATTAGCGTTTATGATTGTTGCTTCAATCTTTTTTTTATTTCTGATTATGAATGGATTGGAATAAAGTTGCCTAACCTTCATTTTATCATAATTAGCGATTTGTTGCACTTGAAAATTATCAAATGCTTGTCGAAATTCTTGACGCTTATTGAGAATAATGCGCCAGCTTAAACCTGCTTGCATTCCTTCAAGTATTAGAAATTCAAATAGCTCTCTATCATCATGTATCGGTACTCCCCACTCCTTATCATGATAGTCTATTTCAAGCTGGTCTTTTGCCCACTCACATCTTGCATTCATTTCTATTAAGCTACATATTTTCTATATACCATCATCGTTATAATTTTAATCATATCGGCATGATAAATTTTTATTCAGATAAATCGTCATATCGTAAATTTAACATTAGAGAACTGGAAGGGCATAAAATTGAAGCGATCACTTACCAGAACCACAACACCAAATTGATCAGTATGACTTGGGTTATTTCGTTGGTACTGATTGGGTTGACCCCATTAATAACAGACATGCACGATCCTTTCGAACAGGATAAGAAGACTTGAGTTGGTATGGATGTAAGCCTCATGTACAAGCAGGAAGGACAGCTCAAGAACCTCCAATCGACCTTTGAATCCTTCTCTAAATAGGTTTGGTATTTGATAAACAGTATCTCTATGCAGTTGAAAGTGTGTGATTGTGACTGCTGACTAAAAATTGGTTATGGAAATTTAATTACTATAAAAGATCATTTCTTGAGAACTTGCCTGCAAGTATTTTCCCAGGTTTTGATGAGTAATCTGGAATGCCAATACCAACAGCAATCATAACATCCTTATCTTTTGCATGGGGCGAGAAAAATTCAGACACAGCATCGTCATAAAAGGTAGATCCTGAAGCCCCAATTCTTTGATTATAAGCAGACAGATAAATCCTTCCGGCTATGATACCTGATTCAAATTGGCATAACCTGTACCCTCTATTTCCCAGTCTATCTAGTACTAGCCTGAGATTAGTCATCATATAAAATACCGCGCTAGCATCGCTGAACAGAGATTGTTCTAGACATAAATATCCTGACATATTTCTATGAACGTTCGGTTTTAAGAGATCAATTGTATTGTCTTTTCGATTAAAAAAATATGCTCCTTTCTGCATATCAGTTACATCGTTTGCAATAAAATAGATGTCTATCATTGACTTTTTATCAACAAAGTCAGAATGAATAGATTTAGTTAAACTATAAAGTATATTTGATAGCTGTATAAAGGTAATTGGCAGTCTCGAAAATTTTCTGGCTGATCCCCTCAAAAGTATAACATCAGATAGCGGTTGTGAAATAACTGGTTTAGGATCTATTGATTTTGACTGTAACTTCAGATCAGCGTTTTCTGTTTCTTTAATTAGTTGCATGGTAGCTATGGAGCGAGTCCACTCGAGTACCTCCTCACTTGAATTTAATGATGATGCTTTATTTAATTTCCAGATCTCGGGATATTTAATTTCTTCACTCTGTGAAATAGGAACAATATCTGGAACAAATCTAGATGGATATTTCACCTGCTTGGGTTCTTGTTGAGACAAACCTATCCCAATTGGTGCCAAAACTATTGATGCTTCTTTTTCCTCATCAAGACATAACATCTCATTTACAACTTTGTCAACAAATCCAATAATTAATTTGATATCCAGACCAAAGGACATGGCAGTAGCAACCAAATTCGCAATAATCACACCAGAATCCCAAAACCAGTGTCTATATGAACGAGCCTGATATTTCCAAGCGTTTCTCCATGCAATGGAGGTAAGTATTATGGTAAATGGTGAGTTCTTTATTACTTGATCATGGCCCGAAGCCTCGGATAATAGTAGTCTATTGTCCTCTTCTCTCAATTTTGTTAGAGCAAACTGACCAGGGCAAAAGTGATACACACCTGCTCGCAAACCGTTAATATTCTCAGTTACTATATACAATTCAATTGGATATAAGGCACCAGTGGCAGGTGCAGCACGCATAAAATAACTTCCGTACGGATACTTGATTTGCCTCGTAATTCCCGAGGAAAAAAAAAGTAATGATGATAATAATTTAATATCTATTTTGGTATCAACTGGAAAAGGGATTTGACTTGTATCTTTCATGGTAATAACATTCAAACTTGGGATGGGAAAATCTACTGGAAGGGCTTCTGACGGAAGACTAGTATAAAATTTAAATGGTTTCGGCTTGTTATCCCAATCTAAGTAATGGTTAGATGATCTAATACTAATCTCGGAATGCTTTGTTTCTTGATGGTATTCTAGTGCATATTTAATATCTTTATTCAATTGATCCTATCTAAGATAAAAACAATTGTGTTATAATAATTAATCTACTTTGTTAGGATTATAAGAACCAATTAAAGTAACTATCATTTTTTATTAATCTTAAATTCTGTTTTTGATTGAATTTTTTCGTATGTCCAATATCATGTCCAATATCATCATATAGTAGATTACGATAAAATTTAAATAGTTTTTAAGTACAATACTTTCATTGACACTCTCAATAAACTGTAAAGATGCAGGGGATCCGGTTTGTACTCACACAATGTATGGAGAAACTGAAGAAGAATTACTCCAAAACGCTAAAGAGCATGGTATTAAGGTCCATGGTTACACGGAAGAGCAATGGAACGAAGAGATTTCGAAGAATTTAGAACATTTTAGAAAAGTTATAAAGAAAACTTAGACTTCAGCTACGACCGATCAAACAAAGGCGAAAGTACAATTATGTTATTTTTTGTTCGTAAGTATGAATAGATATTTATGATTTACTGAGGTTAAGAAATAAGGAAATCGAATATCCAATTCTGGCATACTCTTGTTTATATCCTTATTTAGTAAAATTACAGATGATATCAACTATTTAGCATAAAGTCAATTCCTTCAATTTTTCCGTATTATCGATGATATAGTTACCGAGAATCGAAAGAATTAATATTGGTTTAATACTCAAATCAAAACCAAAATGTCCGAAGAAGGGATCGCAACTCAGTTACTCCAACAAAGTGTTGGGAAGGATGTACTCGTTAAACTAAAAGGAAGAAGATCAGTAAGAGGAAAAATTAAAGGATTTGACAAACAGATGAATATAGTGATAACGGAAGCAGTGGAGATATTAGAACAGCCAGCCAATAATAACAGCCCAGAAAAAGGCAAAGATCAAGAATCACCGGTAGGCGATGCATTAATACGCGGTGATAACGTAATTACGATTGCAATTTTATAGAACATATAGTGCAAATAAGGTGTTTATTCTCAATGCTCTACCAGTAATGAAAAAATCAATTTAAATAAATTAGGTTTTTCTTGCTTATTTATGGTTAATTAATTGGTAACATAATAATATTTTACAATGGAAATATCTATAAATTAAAAATTTTGATTGCATCATTGAATTCTGAAATATTTAGAGGTGCTACTTTTGCAAGTTCTATATTTTCTCTAACATGGTTGAGTTTCTTCTGTCCAATTAATGGAGCAATTACATTTGGAGTGGATCTGGTTATTTGTACTATTTTTAGTAATTGATTGTCATATCCTTGGTAATCTGGTATTTTGGCACTCAACAATTTTGCTTGTAATAATGGCACGCTAGTAAAAACTCCAATGTTTAATTTATTACATGCTTCCAAGATGGTAAGATCATTATCCGAACCTACAGATTGGTTCTTGAGCAAATAAGCCTCTCTATACACTAGATTGTATGGAAGTTGGATAAAACGAAAGCCATGATCTTTTCCTGCCACATCTTCTGCTATTTTTACCATTTCTTCCAGGGATAGATATCCTTCTTCATTCTGAGACATCCTAAAACATGTCCATGTTGCCATTCCATAGTATCTGATCTTGTTCTTCGACCGATACTCTTCATAAACTTCAAAAACCCTCCGTATCATTTCATCAAACTCATTTCTAGTTATATCTTCAAACCAACTCTCATACGCATTATGAACGTAAACAAGATCAATGGTGTCAAGTTGCATATTTGTCAATGATTTATCAATACATTTTCGAATATACTTTGGATTTAATACATTATAACCGGAGCTTATATCTTTGGAATCTATTATTCCTTGTGAAATAAACATTTTGTGCATATATTCAAGTACATCGATTGAGGGGTAATCTCCATCATTGGTAATGTATCCATTTTTTGTTGATATAAAAACTTGATCTCGTGAGATAATCCTGTCATCTATTAGCCTTTTGAATGCCTGGCCAATATTTTTTTCAGATTTCATAGAACGATAATTTATAGCTGTATCGATTACATTCATTGCACCCGACTTTACAGATTCATAAATCGCATTCTCTAAATCTCTATCATCTTCTACTGTAATTTGACCCAGATAGGTCCCCATGCCCAAACTTGACAAATTAAGGTTATCAAAAGAACGGAAGTGCGAGTCTGCTATGCCATTTTTAATAGCATTTTCCATAAATTTTCTTGTACCTCCAGCAGTAGCAAATCCACCTAATGATCGATATTCACTAACCAATGACATGGACGTACTGACATCCATTTTATATTTCATCTGAACGAATCAATCAATATCTATCGCAAGAAATTAGAAAGTTACTTGAAGACCTTGTAATCACAATTCTAATAATGATTTGATCTAAATTTACTATTTTTATGAGGTTAATGTATTGGGCAAATAACATTATATTTTAGATTCGTCTTAATTTCATATTAATGTCCAATACAAATAATGATTCTTTTGAGATTGTTTCAAAGGAAATATTAGAAATAAGTTCATCATTAAGATGGATTGCTATAGCTGACTCTGAAGGCCACTTACTGAATATTACAAGGAGAGAGGGTCTTGATCTATTAATGAATCGTGAAGAAAATGAGGAATATGCATTGAATGCAATAGCTCGACATAAATCAAGGATAAAATTTGAAGACAAATTAGGTAAACTCATTTATTCATTAGGGAAGTATGAAAAATTGGCAAGAATTGTTACCCCTATAAATAACAAATATTATATTTTGCTTACAATGGACGTTGAAGAACCTCATATTGATTCCATTATGACAGAACAGATAATTCCAAAGATAAAAGATAATATTAATTATTTTGAATAATGCTTTAGAACAGTAAATGTAGATTAACTTTTTAAAAGATATTCAACAAACGGTATTTTATTCCTATCAAATATTAGTTTTTAGGCTATTCAAATACTTGTATTAAGAAATTATAAAGTTTTAAGGAGTATCCACAATATTCCTTCTATGTCTAACATAGATCAAATTGATAGTGCTAAGAAGGTAATTGATTCGGAAATCACAAAAGTTAGCTCGAATCCTACTTTAATAAAATATGGAGGATGTGCATCATGTCACATACTCTTTAAGCTCATCGAAACTTTGTCATTAAATGAATCTGACGCTACAGACCTATTATCTGAAGTATTATACCAAGATCCACAATTAAATGAAAGATTTATTGAATTGGTGGAAAAAATACACATGAAGGACCGACTCATGGGAGCTCAATTCTCAATCAAAAGTAGGGAAGCAAAGAACAGATTTATTGATGCAAATATCAAAAATGTTATTTCTGAATTATCTGCTGATATCAAAAACTACGGAATAGAATTAGTCTTGCGAAAATTATTGTTAACGTTAATCTCAGTTCAATTAGCACAAAATATAGGTGTAGATCATCATGCAGCAACTGAAGAGCTCTACTATTATATGAAAAAAAATATGGATATTAACACAGTTGTGCATGAATTTCTCAACCAGATATCTAAAATTAACACTGGTAATTATTCATGAATTAAATCCAAAGTTTCTCTAAAAGTCAATCTTGCTTTGAGATTAAATTTAAAAAGGAGTATTATTAGGCTTGCCGAAAAATTATCACATAATCAAAGATATAATAAATAGTCCTTATTTTCTCAATCTATGGATTATTCAAAGCTATGTGAGTCAACATTCAACCTGAACAATGATATTCGTTACGTGGCTGTCATTGATGATACAGGATTACCTATTGCCGGAGGAATGAGAGGTGGCATAGATTCTATTATGGATGAAAACAATGAAGAATTGTACCTGACGCATACGGCGTTACGTAAATCTATGAGAGAAAGATTTGACAGTACCATGGGCAGATCAAGATTTGCTTACGTTGAAAGAGAGAAGATATCAATTCTTACATTTTACTTGGACAAGTATATCTTACTCGTAACAATGGAACCAAATATCAATTCCCATACTTCAATTGACATTGCAGAAGACATATTGGAAATGTTGAATACAAAAAAACAATGATCTATCTTGGTAGCAGCGAAAAATGCTTATTTTTGTCCCTTCCATTAATACTTCATCAGCAATTTTTAGTTGTTTAATTTGGATACAAGCTTTTCCATAATAATATTCATACTTGATTTATTCGGAACCGCGGCTTTTGCTGTAACGGGTGCACTTAGGGCAATAGAACACAAGTACGATATTGTGGGCGTAATAATTCTTGCAACAGTAACAGGAATTCTTGGGGGTGTAATGAGAGATGCAATATTGGGAATCTTCCCGCCACATAATTTTTCAGATACTATTCACATAGTTTTGACTACAATAACTGCGATTATCATTTTTTATCTTTATCAAAGAATAAAAAAATATGAAAATTTGTTCAATATTTTTGACGCTGTAGGCCTCGGAGTTTTCACTTTTACAGGAGCTTCAATCGCATACTCTTTGTATAGTACTAATGTGGTATTAATCGTAATTTCAAGTTTAGTGACAGCTTTTGGCGGTGGAATTTTGAGGGATGTATTAGTAAGAGAACCGCCAATTGTTTTTACAAAGGAAGTCTATGCAGTGGCAAGTTTCATAGGAGTCATTATATTTCTTATAATGGTAAATCTAAAACTACAATTTGAATATACAGCAATTGTTGTAATTTTCGTTACAACAGGTATTAGGTTAATATCTATCAAGCTACATTGGAATTTACCTAAAGTGAAGACATAAATTGAAATTTAGTGTCAGGAAGATTCGATTCATGTTAATTTTGTAGGAAACAAATAATACAAGTTGCCATGAAGGAGTAAATTTACTATATTTTAATTAAAATCTTACCCAATTGCTCTCCTCTTTCTAAACTATCATGGGCAGCCTTTACTTCAGTTAATGGGAATATGGAATCAATTCTTGACAAAATCCTTCTTTCATTGACAAACTTAATTAATTCTAACAACTCTAACTTTGATCCAACCAAAATACCATATAGTTGAATTTGCTTTGAATAAAAAGCTCTAATCTTAAAATTTGCAACATTTCCTGAAGTTGTACCGCACATTGCAATCTTGCCGCCTCTTCGAACAGAGTTAATACTCGTGGTTATAGTCTTCTCACCCGCATTATCCACAACCGCATCAACTCCTGAACCATGAGTTAATTTTTCTATTTCTAATGATATTTCTTTTTCCTTCCGATTTATTACATAATCAGAGCCAAGACTATATGCAAAGTTCAATTTAGAATCGTCAGAGATAGTGCTTATGATTTTAGCTCCAAGTGCTTTTGCAATTTGAATCACGGCCATTCCCAAACCCCCGGAAGCCCCATATACTAAAACAGTATCGTCCTTCTTTAGTTGCAGTTTTTTAATAATATTCCAGGCAGTTAAATATGAAATTGAGAGTGTAGCAGCTTGCTCATCACTTAATACATTAGGTATAGGTATGATATTTCCCTTGGGAACAATTACATATTCGCCATAACCACCATTGTAATTGCCCAAACCGCCAATTATTGAAAAATCATTGCATAGGGTTTCTCTTCCATTCTTACAATTATCACAGTTATTACAGCTAATTCCAGGATATATCAGAACCCTTGATCCTTTAGAAAATGTTGAATAATCTTCTTGTAACGTACCTACAATATCACTTCCACAAATATGGGGAAACTTAATGAAGATACCTGGAATTCCCATTCTTGTCCAAATATCAAGGTGATTTAGCCCACAATATTTTACCCTAATTTGAATCTCGGATGAATTTGGTACCGGAGTTGGAAAATTATCTACATACTTTAATACATCTGCATTACCATGGCTATATATAGGAACAGCTTTCATAAGATTATCACTAGTTTCTAAAATTAAACTTGAATATTATGCATTTCTTTAAGATCTTCCTTAAATTGAAATAATTCCTCCGGAATGTTAGCTTTTATAGGATCACGTAGTGAATATCGCTTACCATTTTCATTTGTTGATTCTCTTTTTTTTGTCCATATTAATGAATTAAAATCAGTTATAGCTTTAGTAAATTTACACATATCCACATAATCATTACTACGTAAAGGAAACTTTTGTAGATGAATACTTTCATTAGAATAAATTGTAGTCCATAG
The DNA here is from genome assembly GCA_014523525.1 of Nitrososphaerales archaeon TH703. Lineage (GTDB taxonomy): Archaea > Thermoproteota > Nitrososphaeria > Nitrososphaerales > Nitrososphaeraceae > TA-21. The sequence continues at coordinate 10,274 of JAATVL010000297.1, forward strand.
TTTATCTGTGATAAAGGGACAAATAGGTGCTAATAGTAACAATATTACTGAAAAACATTTATGTAGACTATATAATGCGGAATGTCTATTATTTGTAACTTTATCATTGTATGCGCGCGATTTTACCAATTCAAGGTAGTGAGAAGCGAAAACATTCCAAGTGAATTCTCTTATTTGTGAAGCAGGAATAAAGAAATTATATTCTTTATAACCTCTGATGCATTCTTCTATTAATTTTGATAATTCTCCCAAAATCCATCTATCCGAAGATAATAAATCAGATTCGTATGAAGTAATGAATTCGAAGGAAGATACAAATCTTCCAATATTCCATAACTTGGTTAAAAATTTTTGTGCTTCTACTATCTTTTGTTCTGAACATCTAAAGTCCTGTCCAAGATTTGCTTCAATTGCTGACCAGAATCTAAAAGTATCTGCCCCATGCTTACTTATTATTGGAAAAGGATCAATTACATTTCCCTTACTCTTACTCATCTTTTCGCCATACTCGTCAACACCATATCCCATAATCCAGACATCACTCCAAGCAAGTTTTTCTGTTAATTGATAACATCGTAACATTGTGTAATATAACCATGTTCTTACAATGTCTTTTGCTTGTGGTCTTATTTTTGTTGGAAAGGTTTTTAAAAAAAAGTCATTGTCTTTAGTATATTTAGTTACAAATAGCGGTGATATACTCGAGTCCATCCATGTATCAAAGGTTCTTTCATCGCCAGTAAATTTGTTGTATCCACAATTATTACATTTATCAAAAGGTGCTATATCTTTCCAGGGTCTATAATATTTTCCAGGTTCAGGCAATATTGGTTCTTTGCAATTATCACAATACCATATGGGAATTTCCGTACCGTAAAATCTCCTTCTTGATATTGGCCAATCTATAACAACAGAATCTAACCAATTCAATAATATCTGTCTGTGAGATTCTGGATAAAAAGTGAGAGAAGACGAAAATTCTCTAAGTTTAGGGAGAAAAACAAGTTGCTTTATATAATAATCTTGCATTGGAATTATCTCTACTGGTGATTTGCTTCTTTCGCAAATTGGAATCCTATGCAGGATCGATTGTTCTTTTACAATGTAATTGCTATTTTTCAAGTCTTCGATAATTTTCTTTCTTGCCTTGTCTATGGTTAAAGCAGAATAATTACCACCGTTTTCACTTATCCTACCAAATTGATCAATGGCAACAATTTCTTTTAACCCCAATTCTCTAAATATTTGTACATCATTAAGATCTCCATAGCTACAAGCCATCACAGCTCCCGAACCAAAATCAGATTTTGCTGAATGATGTGGCAAGATCTTTACCTCTCTATTGAACAAAGGTAGGATTACCGCCTTATTGAGTAGCTTCTGGTATCTGGTATCGTTTGGGTTTACTATAACGCATTGGCATGCAAAAATTAGTTCAGGCCTAGTTGTAGCTACAATCAGATCCTCGTTTACATTTTTTAGTTTAAACTTCATATATACTAGATTTGTCTTTCTTTCTTCATAGGTTATTTCTGCATCTGCGATTGTAGTTCCACAGCTTGGACAATAATTATTTGGTCGATTAGCAGAATAAACCAGTCCTCTCCTCCACATATTTATAAATGTACTTTGAGTTAAGGTGCGATATTCATTCGAATCAGTCCTATAATACTCCTCAAAATTTGCGCTAAGACCGATACTTTTCATGATTTGGATCATTTCTTTTTCCAAGTCATCCAGTGATATCTTACAAAGATTAAGAAATTCCTCCCTATCAGTCTGTCGCATCTTGATTTTGTGTTTTTTTTCCGTGTAAATCTCTACTGGAAGTCCATTTCTGTCTATGCCTATTGGAAAATATACATTATTTCCAAACATTCTCGCCGTTCGCGCTATCATATCAATTTGTGCATAATGTGCCGCTGCTCCCATATGCCATGGCCGCCCTGATGGATAAGGAGGAGGAGTATCAATCACATAGTTGTCCCTATCAGAAACTTTGAATTCATAGATTCTTTCCTCATGCCATTTTTTCAAAATAACATTTTCAATATTCGAATTCCATATTTTTTCATTAATTTTTTGTGGCATTTTTAGGTTAGAACTAATCCACTAAAAGGCTTCTATTTAAGTTCATGCTTAAAAAAAGTATTAGATTAATACAAATACCAATTATTACCATTTATGATAAAAAGCTGATCTTAATCATTACCATTAGAAAATTTTCTATATTCACTTAATGTTAGCCAGAATATGTGCGCCCTTATTTACACCTTCATAAATGTAAACACCCAAAGCTTCTACATTTGGAGGCATTTTTGAGGACAATAGCTTTATTATGATGGATGAAAGATTCTCAACCGTTGCTTCTCCAGGCATAAGAAAAGTAGTATCTTTAGGAAGCTGCAGATTGAAAAATCCACGTGGACCGTCAAATGATATGTAATAATGAATACTATCTTCCTTGTAAACATATTTCCTATTAATAAAGAATTTGTGATCTAGTATTGAAAGGGTTTCTTTGATAATTCTTTTTGCCTCACTAAAATCGATAACCAGGTTATTCACCATTTTTCCAATGATCTCTACCATAACAGTAGAGGTGTGTCCATGTAGTATTGAACACTTTTCAACTAGTGGTAAAATATGGGCATAGTCAAATGCTAGCGATGAATCCTCTAAAAATATGGATCCTACTTGATCCCTCTCAGAATCAATAAAAGATATTGTTTCAAAATCACCAGATTTCACACCAAACTTTGATTTACCAATAGCAATGATATCAAGATCAGGATTATTATTTTTTATTTCATTGAATTTATCTAAGTCTTTCTCAGAATCTAAAATTTCAATATATTTATCATCAACCTTAAAGTCAACAAGTACCTCATTACCATTCATCAGCTTAATTTTAAAGTCATATTGATAATCTTTTCCTAAGAATGAAAGTAATCTTGAGAAAGATAATTCCGTCTTACTCCTCAACAAATTTCCCTTTCTATCAATATATTTGAGATCTTCATCCAGAATTATTTTCTTCATTTATTTATTTCAAAGAACTCAGATATATACAAGTTACTTTTTATGCGTTTGTGTTCTTATTGCTCGCAGCTACAAAAGTTTCAGATAAAAATATCATGTTTAAAAATGATTAAACGGGTTCTGTTCGTTAATTACTAAAATCTTTTTATGACAATCCTTTTTTTAATTAAAATGCATTGTACAATTCAGACCTTATCGAGGCATTATTTGTAACAGTAACTGAAAATCTAAGAGGAATCAATAAAATTGGCATTGCTTTTTCAGGCGGAATAGACAGTACCTTACTTGCAATGATTTGTAAAAATATGAATATCGATACTACTTTATTGACTGTGGGCTTTCCTGATTCTAATGATATAGAATTTTCAAAATCAATCTCCCATAAAATCAATATGAATCACAAAATTTTAGAAATACACAAAGGTGATTTAGCTGCAATTACAAAAAAAATTAAAAACGAAATATCCTGTAGCAACACATCTCATATAGAAAATTGCATTGCGTTTTGCTACATAGCTAAATTGGCAAGTAAGAATGACACGTCTGTCGTACTAACAGCTAACGGATTTGACGAGCTTTTTTGTGGATACAATAATTTCCGATTTATATTTAATCAAGGTAGTGATACTATTAATAAGACTATTGAATCAAAGATTTTGAATGAATTAGAATTAACAAATGAAATAAAACAGGTAGCAAAGGAATATCGTGTCAGTATTTTACAGCCATTTCTTTCAAAAGGATTCATTTCTGTTGCAATGAAGTTTCCAGTTTATAATAAAATAGTTAGCAAGGATGATGTTCTAAGAAAGCATATCATTAGAAAGATAGCGTTATCTTTTGACTTACCACCAGAAGTCATATTTAGGAGAAAAAAAGCAATTCAGTACGGTTCTCTAATACACAAATATCATAAAAAAATAAATTAACGAATTTTGTAATTTTTACGTATTTGTTCAGTTTTTTTTATGACGTTATTTATTATTTTTGATGATGCAGCCAGATGACGGTTCGGATCAAATATTATTGTTAATTCCTTCTTGTTTAAATTGGCTCCAATAGAAGGCTCTTGCATTATCGCTTCTTTGAAGTCTTTATCATTTGCAAGTGTTTCAAAGGCAACATGTTGTATGTTATCATATGCGCTCATTCGAGGAATCCCTTTCTTAACTAGTGCTTCAAGAATGAATTCTGCAAAAATTCTTCCCTTTGTTTTATTTATATTCTCTAGAATTTTTTTCGTATTTACACTTAATCCTTCAATTACCTTTATCATACTGTTTATCATTTCATCTAAAAGAATGACACCCATTGGAATAGTAAATCTCTCATTCGCAGAATTTGAAAGATCTCTTTCATGCCATAATGAAATATTCTCTTGAGAGATACTTGAAAAGGAACGAAGAATTCTTGCAAGTGATGATATTCTTTCACTTTTAATAGGATTTCTTTTTACTGGAACTGCGCTACTTCCCAACTGACCCTTTTTAAAAGGTTCTTCAACCTCACTTATTTCGGTTCTCTGTAAATTTCTTATTTCTGTTGCCATCTTGTCTAGCGTACATCCTACTAGTGAAATAATAAATTGAACCTCTGCTAGTCTTTCCCTAGGTATTACTTGTGTTGCAGCCTCTATAGAATGAAGTCCAAGCGTTTTGGCAACGTTGTTTTGAACATCCAATGCCTTCGATCCCATTAATGAACCTGTTCCAACTACTCCTAAGGTCTTACATAATAGAAATCTCTTCTTACCTTCTTCGATTCTCTCTATATGGTGTGAAAGTTCATTTGCCCAGATTGCAAATTTTAGTCCAAAAGAGATTATGCTTGAATGTTGTCCATGAGTTCTCCCTACAGATGGTAACGTACTATACCTCCTTACCTTATTTATCAATAGCGAAATTAGCCTTAAAATTTTTGGTTCAATTATTTCAAGTGCGTCCTTTAATTGCATCGACGTAGATGTATCTATAACGTCGTTACTGGTTAATCCGTAATGTATCCAGGGTTTTGTTGACGGTGAGCAATTTTCGCTAATAGCTAGTACTAACGAAGCTGTATCGTGCTCACTAATTGATTCCAAATCCTTAATCCTTTTCATTGTGATTTTGTTTGATCTTGCTACTCTAGAAATTTCTTTTGAAGCATTTAGTGGAATGAGATTGAGTTTGCCCTGCGATAAAGCAACCTCTGCTTCGAAATCAAGTTGATACCTAAGTCGATTTTCTTCATCAAAAATTTTTCTTATTTCATTGCTACCATATCTTCCAGAGTCAATAGGTAATATTGGCATCTAATTTAGGTATTAGTAAACGTAAAATAAATATTATTATTTTTTAATATAAAAATTCTAATTAATATTCAGTAACATATAATTTCAACAAAATTATAAACTAAATTAAAATATTTTATTCTCATCTTAGAATAATATTTATAGTGGAATACTATACAATGCGATAATGAATCGTAGTTTAATAGTAGCAAGCTTACTAGTAGCTAGCTTCTTGCTTGCAAGCAGTATTGCTTTGGTTCCGTATTTTTCAGGGAACAATGTGGTAAATGCACAGGCAAAAGAAGATCAA
>JAATVL010000298.1 GCA_014523525.1 Nitrososphaerales archaeon TH703
ATCCTGGACCTTTTTTTATTCTGTATTTATGTGTTCACAGTTAGCAGCCTCATCATGATCAATGGTTATGTTCAACATTACGGTATCGTCACCACCACATCCACAATCAAGGAATCTTTGTTTCACTAGGAATAATCGTACAATGCGTTACCATGAGTTATTACATCGTTTCCTAGACCGATTGTAATGAGCCTGAGTTAATGATATCATTACCATCATGCCCAACAATAATGTTGTTGTTGTTACCTGAGGTGATCATATCATTGCCACTTGTTCCAGCACGTATTTCATTCATCATGAAAAATATAAGGAATATGAGCTTTAAATCAGTCAACGAGAGCAAATAATTGCTAATAGTTCATTAATAAATTTGAATCCTTGTTAATCTCGACACCATCATTTTCTGACCCTGACCCTGTTAATTTTATTTTCTGTAAAACAACATCCCTAAATATGATTTTGTTGGTATAGTAACATGGGATCAACAAGTGGGATTGTTATAAAAAGACCTTCTGGTATAATTGCAGGTTTGACTGCGGCTTGGGCAATTTTTGGATTATTCTTGGCCTTAGATCAAGAAATGGGACTAGAACCAGGTGCGTTGTTTAGAATGGTTGGAATTGCATTTGGAGTAGATCCTCCTAATGCTGTGTATATTGGCTTTCTCCTGTATATGATAACTGCCGTTATTATAGGGATAATTTACAGCGGTATATGTAAGAGAGTTAAAGTATTGTATATCAATTCTGTGTTAAAGGGAGTGGGTACTGGTATCTTGGCGGGGATAGTTGTGTGGGGAGTTCTGTTCCTACCAATAAATTATTTAATTATGCAACCAACTTTACAAAAAATGTTGATAGAATCAGATCCGTCATCTTCACAATATTCTATGGCAAAAAAGCTTATGGAGCTTTCAAACACGATCTTCTGGGGTTCATTATCATTACATATAGTGTTTGGTGGTGTGATGGGATTTTGTGCAAGACTTGCTGTAGCTGAAACCAGTGTAATACATGATTAATTGAGTTCCAAAAACAAAAACTTAAAACTATCCAGTTAGTTCGTATACTAGAATCCTAATTTAGAACCGATAGTGTCGTGGGTACCGACGGGCGGCCATGAAATTAACTATATATGTTACTTATCTAGTGTATACAACCGTTTTAAGTAATTTGGTTCACTTGTAATTATTGATGAAAAGTAAAGACAAAAAAACATGCAGAAAGTATTAAAATGAAGACCATTATCTTCGGTGTAAGATTATATGTGAATTGAATCAGAATAATGGTGATATTTTATGATACTGCAAATTTAGTATCCCTTTTTAGGATTCCTAAACTCCATTATGGTTTCAAGGAGCACATTGGCTAAATCTGATGAATCTTTTCTTTTATAAAAAGAGTCACTAGATGAGGAACGAAATAAATGACCTATTTTTTCCATAACAAAATCTCTAAACCAATAGTTTAGAAATAAATTATTGAAGTGATGAGTACTTATTATAGTTACATGAACACATTGCTTACAGATGCAATTAAATTTGTTCAACGAAAGAAAGAAGAATTGTCCTGAAGATAATGATAATAGGATAACAATTGCTTCATACAGAACCTTCTGGCATATTTTGAATATCAATCTATTACTCGCCAGTAGTTTCTGGTTATGAATTCGACAAGGTTTCCAGAAGGATCTCGAAAATAAATTGATCTGGACTTGATATCATTTTTCCACGCTATTTCCTTTTCGATTTGTATATTATTTTTTTCTAGCAAATCCCTTGCTTCCTCATATTCGTCTGATTCGATTTCAAAGGCAACATGAACCATTGAAGGTGCGCCATGACTGGTCTCTTTTTCAGCTGCAGTTACCGCGTGATTAAAAATGAGAAGCATATTTTTATCCGTCTTTAAGAAAACATGCCTGCCTTTCTGTTCAGAGACGAGCTCTAAACCTATTATATCAACATAGAATTCTTTCATTTTTTCTAAATGAGATGAATATATTGACGTTTCAACAATCTTTCTGAATTTCATTGTAGGCTAATGAATATAACAGATCAAACAAAATAAAGTATTTGATAGTAAAATAAGTTCTCTTATGTGAAGGTTAGATAGCGTCACGATGATGAAGCTGGTTCTTTAATCTTGTAAATTAAATTCGTCATGGATTTTAATTTGGCAATTTGCTACGAGAGCAGTTTCATCAAAAAATTGCTAAGATAACTTTATCTTTTGTTAATGCTTACTCTTCATTATCAAATGGTAAAATCGATATTTACCCAAAAGGAAAATGAATATTTAAAGTCTCAACGTCTCGCAAGGATAGCTACAGCTGCAGCCTCTACAGAACAAGAAGGATCCGCACAACCTGATGTTGTGCCTGTTGGGTTTGATTTTGATGGTGAATATCTGTATGTAGGCGGAATGAACCTTCTTAAATCCACAAAATTCAGAAATGTTTTGAAAAATAACAAGGTTGCAATTGTGGTTGATGACTTGAAAAGTATCGATCCATGGGATCCAAGAGGAATAAGGATTTATGGCACTGCTGATATAGTTACACGTCAAGGAGGTTATATGGAGAACACTAACCATCCCAATCCCCAATATATTAGGGTTAACCCCAAGAAGAAGTGGAGTTGGGGAGTTGAGCAACCTGTATTTGTACAAGGAAAATTCAAGGTTAAAAAAGCAAAGTCAGGATAGTTATTAATGATAAGTAAAGCCTCCATATTTTGACTCGTATTATACATACATAAACCAATTTATGGTAACAAGTTCCGGTTGAATATTAAGTCATATTCCTCGGCTTTGGATCCGAATTGTTTACAAATGGTTCCCGACGCAATAGCGACTGAAGTAGTTTTTAAATGGACCAGTGAAAGTTTCTAAATCTAGAAACTGTTCAAATATAATATTGATATTGCTTCTATTAGCATTTGTCAATTTATCGAAGTTATTGTGATAGAACTATATTTAGTCACAATATTAGAAGAAATGAAATGTCAAACTATGAAAAAACGCTGGAAATTATATTCGGTAGATGGAGAAGCCAAATACTATATGCAGGAGTAAGGCTAGGTGTCTTTGATTGTGTAAGATCAGTTCCAAAAAGTGCTATAGACATTGCTAAGGAGTTAAATCTTGATGATACGTTGGCTTATCGACTCTTAAGGGCATTAGGTTCTCTCGGTCTATTAATAGAAGATGGAAACCACGACTTTTCAATTACCGCACAAGGAGAGTTTCTTCAAAAAGACCATCCACAAACTTTGAGAGGAATAGCATTGTTAGAGGAAGGCCGTGAGCACTATGCCCTTTGGAAGCATTTACCTGCCATGATTAGGGAAGGTAAACAAAATGCTTTTCTGCGTGAGTATGGTCAAAAATTATTTGAATATACGGATAATAATCCACCATATAGAGAAGTTTTCAACCAAGCTATGAGTAGCTATTCTAGTATTCAAACTGCCTGGATATCAGAGGCACTTGACGGTTATGATTTCTCGAATATACATCATCTGTGTGATGTTGGGGGAGGTCAAGGACACTTGCTCAGCAGTTTACTACTCAAATATCCTCACCTTAAAGGCAGCATATTGGAGTTGGATTCGGCACTTAAGAATAAAGAATTCTTATGGGCAAGGAAAATGGGTGTAGAAGATAGATGCACTTACGTAATAGGTGATATGTTTGATGAAGTTCCTACTGCAGACGCCTATATTTTGAAAATGATTCTTCACGACTGGTCCGATGACGAATGCGTTAATATACTTTCCAACATTTATCAAGCATCTTCCAATGGAGGAACACTCTTTATTGCCGAACACTTTGTTCCAGGGCCAGAAAAACCGCATTTTTCAAAGCTTTTTGATATTCATATGATGTGCGTTGCCTCCGGAAGAGAACGAACAATTGAGGAATATGCTGAATTGCTAAAAAGGGCTGGTTGGAAACATGCCAATACTTTTCAATCTCGTTCTGGATTAATGGGAGTAATACAAAGTAACAAATGAAGCATGTGACTATGTTTAAGAATTGGAAAAATTCATGTGCTAGATTTTTTTATTTAGTCATCCCGACTCATTCGAATCTCTGGATTTATTTCATTATTTTTATTGCAGAAAACAAGATAAATCAAAATGTTTTAATTTTACGGAAATATCATTTCCTCTTATTTTTTCAAACATATTTTCTATTGTTACTTTAGAAATATCTATAGTATGAACAACTAATCCAAAGTACACAAAAAATATTGATACCAAAATCGTTCTTATTGATGGGAAGAAATTTTCGCAATACATGATTATCATAGTATAGGGGTCACTGAAGTTAAGGCCTGTGTCATAAGTAGAATTAATTCAGATTAATTTGAAGAACATTTTCAATAAGGGTAATGAAACCATATTCAAATGAAAAGGGAATAAAATTTTTCTTCATCTAATCGTAATTTGTATAACTTGTTGCCCTTTGTTAAGTACACAGCATTATGGACGTTAAACAATTCAAATAGATCATCAAATGATCCGCCTATAACATTCCTAGTGTTTGCAATACAATAGGTAATTCCTGGGAGAGATTTTCTTTCATACCATTCACAAAACCTTACTGCCTTTTTTACAGATTCTTCGCGGGCGAGATCTTCAACTAAAAAAGCAACTGTTAGAGGAAATGTATTGCCAACTTTATTTCCTATTATTTCTAACACCTTGCTTCCAGTTTCTTGCGGATTTTCTAAAAGCTTGTCATAATTACCGGCAGTTGCATCAAACCAGCGTTTTTTGTTGAGATATTGCATACCATAGTGTTTTGTTGAACCGCAAGAGGATTTGAACCAATTACCTGAAGCTAATTTATCTATTTCATCAAGTAATCTACTTAAAGATGCTTCATTATCATACAAAATTAAATTGTGTCTGTGTCGGTTTTTTTCATGATTTTTAACCCATTTATCAACAGCATCTGCTACGAGTGATGCCAAAGTAATACCATCGTTTGTGGCAATTTGGGTAGCTTTTGCATGAAGTTTTTCGTCGAAATCCCTAACGAATAGATCCTTTACCATGCTTTTACTATTCATCTACCATTTATTAAAGATATCTAGATATCTGTTTTAGATACAATTAAATAATAGATATCTGGATATCTTAGATATGATAAAAATCAAAAATCAAACCATCACTGTTGATGGTCAGTCAATATTCTATCGCGAAGCTGGGGACAAGGAGAATGCACCAACGATCCTGTTACTTCATGGATTCCCAACGTCATCGCATATGTTCAGGAATATCATTCCCGCCTTGGCAGACAAATTCCATCTGGTTGCACCGGATTATCCTGGATTTGGATATAGCTCCATGCCTCCTGTAGACAAGTTCGAGTATACATTTGATCACCTTGCCGAGATTGTAGACAAATTCATCACCCAGATAGGATTAGAAAGATATAGCCTATACGTGATGGACTACGGTGCACCAATAGGCTACCGTCTTGCGGTCAAGCATCCTGAGATGATAGAAGCCTTGATCGTGCAGAATGGAAACGCATATGATGAAGGTTTAGGAGAGTTCTGGGAACCACTCAAAGCCTATTGGAATGAGCCCAATGACAAGAATAAGAATGCTCTTAAGAAATTTCTTACCATCGAAGCTACTAGATGGCAATATACACATGGAGTAAAGAATGAAAATGCAATAAGTCCTGACAATTGGATTCATGACCAATTACTACTTGATCGTCCAGGCAACAATGAAATCCAGCTTCAGCTATTCTATGACTACAGATCTAATCTTCCGTTATATCCGCAATGGCAAGAGTACTTTAGAAAGTGTCAACCACCAACACTTGTAGTTTGGGGGAGAAACGATATCATATTTACTAAGGAGGGAGCTATTCCTTATCAACGTGACCTCAAGAACATACAACTCCATTTGTTGAATACTGGACATTTCGCATTAGAAGAAGAAGGTGAGCTAATTGCTGAATTGATATCCCGTTTCCTATTGACTCGACACAAAGCTGCTCCTTGGATTGAGGCCTGAAAAGATGAGATTCCTAATACATGCAAAGATACCTACAGAAGCCGGAAACCTAATGGTACGAGATCCAAACCTTTTAAGTAAACTTGAGACATACATAAACAAAGTAAAGGCTGAAGCAACATATTTCTTTGAAGCGGATGGCAATAGAGTAGCCGCGTTCATCGTTGATATACAGAGCGCAGACCAGATACCGGTTTTGGTTGAACCCCTCTTTAGTGGAATGGGAGCTCATGTTGAGCTCCATCCAGTAATGAGCTTCGATGACCTAAAGAAGGGAATACCTCAAGCCGTAGTCGAAGTAAACTCTTACCGTAACTAAAAAATAATCATTTTTTCATCAAGCAATTCCTATTCGTTACTATAAAG
>JAATVL010000299.1 GCA_014523525.1 Nitrososphaerales archaeon TH703
AATTTATTTTGATGTGCTCATATTGTTTGGCAGTTTCGCGCCTGATTGATAAATAGAAAGAAAGATTATTTTCCTAAAAGGGGAAAATAGGAGCGTGCCTACTTTCAGCAATGGGGAGAGGACGGAAATACAGAACATAGTCGCCTCCTTAACAATTAAGAGAATTCCGGACCCACTAATAATAAAACACAATTCTTTATGTTGACAGTGATGGTAACTAATTTCGTAAAAAATGTTTGATACTGCAAATCGGAATAATTTAATGTAACTTAATTCAGATTTATATAATAGAATTCAATATTATAAACCTTAAATTTTCTACTGTAGACCTTTTAAAGAAAAGGCGAATTAGTAAATTCCATCTGATTAATATGAATAATGTTCTATTCATATATTCAGACTTAACTTAGTAGATATGACTCTGTTCCTTTTTTAGCACTTGTTCTTACTCAATCTACTTATACCTTGTTTAGTATCATTTTACGGCAACAAATGTTGAACACAAAATACGTGTTAATGCTTGTAGCACTGTCTGCAGGAATGTTGACAGCGCTAACAGGAACAGGGATGTCACAGGCACAAACAGCATACGCTGACGAAAAAGAGAGAGTGTGTGAAGACAATAACAACGACAACTGTAACGACCAAACCCAGAAGATATACCAGGAAAATAACTGTAAGATAGTGAATGAGAATGAAAATAAGGATCGTAGCGACAATAATGACAATACCATCAGCATCGACGGCGATCAGGAATTTAATTGCTGGAACTACGCTCAAAATGCGGGACGTGATGCAAACGCCCAAAATGATGCATTCAGCGGTCCGAGTGATTAAAGACAGCAATTGTAGGTAACAGGTAACGATGTGTCACTGCCCCAATACTTTTTTTTCTTTAGTTAATAAGCAGATAGATACGTGAGTAATTAATTCATTTTATACATCATGGAACTCAGCATAAGTGCATTATTTGAGGTTTGAATGTATTCTATTGGCTTTTGCTGTTAGATCAATTGTAAAACTCCTGTTGACCATCGTTAATGATAAAACGCGAAAATCAATTATGCTTCCTGAATGGTTAGATATGAAGTATAAGAATGTCTATTACGTAACAGAGTTACTTAAATCGAAGACCTTAACATTTTATATTTCAAAACTAGTAGGTGAACAAAGTGAAAAAAATCTTATTGGGTATACCAACAATTCTCCTCTCTGATAACACTAACAGCAAATGCCAGCATATACAATTCTACCAATCACTTAGTGGGAGTAGATCAAGGTTATCCAATTTTTAACACATTAAGACCTAACCAAGAATCCCCGTTTAAAGTTAATACTAATGTTCCCAGATTATCCAATGACCACTATGTAGTGACTGTTGGCGCATTAGAATCGGCTATCGATCAGTCCCTAGTGAATGCAACTTTTAAGCATTAACAGTAACGATAATCTAAATCGAACATATCTAGATGATTTTCTCAAAAAGGCATTCAACTTCCACATTGGAAGCAATGGAACGAGCAGCAAGAATAATAGACCAATACGAAAATAAGAGCCAAGATTAGTTTGGCTTCTCTGACTTGCAAACCAACTGACATATTCTTTACTCTATGTTATATCCTCCTAAACTGAGCCTAAGCGCGTCTAGCAAGTAATCATAACTTGTTTGTTCTTTGTCTAGATTGTATTCTCTAACAGTTTGTCAATAATACTGGATTTAGTAAAAATCGCATCATGCAAATCCTTTTACAAGTAAACCAAGACCACTTAGAAAAATAACTGAAAAAATGAAGAGAATAATAACGGCACCCGATGGGATATTAGTTAGGTTAACGGGCCCTGCTTCAATGTTTGACTTTTCATTAATGAAGTACGAGTGCACGAGAACAGGAATCGATGACATAGTGATAAGAAATACTCCAGATATTGCAATAATAATTACACCGGATATGACAAGCGCTTTACTCTTCATTTATGTAGCAACTTCGAAGTCGTATTTACGAATTACCTTCTATTTTACAATATAGCCTTTCATCGAAAGTCGTAACAGATTACGATCGCTAAATAAAGTAATTGCCCGTGCCAAGTCATCCTTTCTAATTACTATATGCCACCTATGATCCTTGGTATTTTTATTTAATATTATAGCCTTTCAAACCTTGTCAGTGCAAATCGGCACACTAAAAATCTGCTGTAACAGACAGCCATGGATTTTCATCTAATGTTACATACTATTTGACAGTCAAATAATATTTCAAGGTGATCAGGATTTGCACACATTCGTTATTTAGTGACACTATGTGACACTAAAGATTAGTTATATTTACTGCAATTAACTTGATTATATTTCAGCCTGCATTTACGACATATTGCGACATAAACTAATGGTTAGTAACTATATTCGAAAGTCTGTAAATTGACAAAAATATGCCACAAAGTGCCACAAACTGAAAAAGACCAGAAAAAGAAACGTCCATCCAAAAAAGTCATAAAAGAACAAAAGTTTTTGGTTTGATTCAGTAACTACGTTTCAATATATTGGATAAAGGTTATTTGGTCATTATAGCATAAAATCTAGTAGGATTTCCTTGACTTCCCATACCTGACGTGGTGACATCAACTAATGAGTAGCCATAATGCTTCATAAAATCTATTGCTTCCCAGAAAGGTGCAGTCGTTCCGTTTATCGAAACTAATATATCTTCTTCCCCTTTCAGAACAATAGTAGATTCACTCTGATATTCCACCTTTATCAGCGGCATTAAGGATTGTAGTTTTTGCTTTACCTCAAAAGCACGAAGTTCAGTAGGGGAGGTTGTATTAAATTGAGCATTCAAATGTGTCGGATTTATTATTATGAACAATAATGTCATGAAAAAAACAAATGAAACAAAAATTTTCATATGAACTGAACAATCTCACTCATCCTTTTTAGTTTTTCCATCAAAAAGTAATATAATTCAATAATTATGTCGATTATTACCTCTGGATATAGTTCACAAGACAAGCAACTAATTTTTTAAAAATGAATACAGGGCGTTTGAACAGTAGAAGGATTGTGTTCATTGCCTTTTATTATCAGATGTTGCATCCTTTGCAGGTCTTGTATTTCGTTAATGCGCTCTTTAAACTGATGCAAATATGCGTATTGACCTTCCCTCAATGTCTTTACCAATTATTGGATTCTCTTTTAATCGCCTGCCGTATATTGTAAAGACCAGACCATTCACGTTGGGATTATTATAGCCAGCGATTGTTATTACTTCACCACCCTGTAAAAAATGCGAATGTTTGAAATTTTCGGCATCACTTAATTCATCCTTGTCTGGTGTTAAAAGAGCAACCAGAAATATGTTACAGAGTATAAGAACTTGCGTTATCTCAGTTTACTCACTACGAGTGGCATTTGTCCCAAACATAAAACTCTTAACCATCAATTCAAAGTCTGGTAAATATCTTTCAAAATCATTCATGCTAGCGATATATCTAATAATGTACGGTTCATTATTGTGAAATATCAGGTATTCCAATAGTCTGATATTACCAGAAGTGTCATTTTTGCTACCTTCAATTCTAACAGCCTTTTCTTTACCTACCATAGTATCTTGCCGCGATGTAACGTTGAGAAAGTTATCCTTATTCATTCTAAATTTTACATACAGATCCGGCGGAGCATTCTTTACAGTGTAATCGGAATCTTCTGCAAATACTATTGCCGCAGTGCCGTTACCCATTCCAATATCGCCTTTATCCTGAATAAGTAATTCGGCAAACTTGGCAGGGACCAAAACCACGGAAGAATAAGAACTAACCCCTAATAGATGTTCGATAGGAGGCTCTGGAGTTTCTGTATAAGTCCAACTGTCAGGTACTTCGATAGAAAAAGGAAGACCCCTGAACTTTTCCACGCTGTATGCACTTTGGATGAGAAATAATAATAATAATATCGTAGTTGTTGCGATAAGAATTAAGTACATGTTCATAATTAGCAAATCTAAAACTTTTAACCATTACTTCAACTAATGAGGATTTAATACAGAAAGTGCTTTGGGGAAAGGGAGAGTTGACACCGGAATGGATAATAGTCTAACTAGCAACTCTAGTTGACAGTTGACTGAGCATATTGTTTTGAAATGAGCTATTTGTGGTTACGTATGGAAGATTAGTAAAAAACGCCATGACCTTTACCCGTATAAAATATGTGGAAATTGTGCACTGATAGGCCCAAATGAGCCGGTAAATTTCAAGGTACCAAAAGGAAATATTATACCATCCTTCCTAGAAGAAAGGGAATCAATCATAGTATCAGAAGAAGAAATGCACAGAGTATACGATGACTACTATAATCAATTGTCAAATGTTTCGAAATACCTGAAGATAAATATGGCACAAACTCAGAAATTGGGTAATATCATAATCCTTTATTTTACTTGTGCTTTGCATGAGGAACAACCAAAACTACATCCATACTAGGTATATTGGATTTAATTACACTTTCAGTGTTAAGTAAATACATTTCTACCTCATTCAATGGTTTATTGCCATCAATTTCGAGATGAATTTCTGCTCGCGAGATGATACCAGTCTGT
>JAATVL010000300.1 GCA_014523525.1 Nitrososphaerales archaeon TH703
AAATATACCCAAAGTTATTTTCCAAATTTGCAACAAAATCAGATAGGGGAACTGGACTGGGTTTATTTATTTCAAAAAGCATTGTCGAAGCACATGGTGGTAAAATATGGGCTGAAAGTAGTTCTCAGCAAAAAGGAGCTACTTTTATCTTTACACTCCCACTTTCAGATCAAGAGAATATTGAGTAAAAAAATGACAACAATGAATCGTAGAAACGAATAGAATATTTGTCAGCTCGAAAAATCTTGGTAGTGGTTGCGATAACAATAGCCTAATTCGGAATCCAGTTTAATTTAAAAATTTCTAGCAAGAAAATAATTTATTAATAGTTTGATCATACGTCAGCGTACATGGTAAATTCATGTGGATGAGGGCGAACAGCTAGTTCCATGTGTTGTTTTGCAGCATCTTCAATTATACGTTCAATTACATGTTTACCAAATACTGGTTTCAAGAAATCTGAGTCGGATTTTAATTCTTCGATTGATTCTCTTAAACTTGCCGGTAACTGTCTTATTTTATGTTTTTCCCTTTCAGCGTCACTCATCTTGAATATATCTGCGTCAACATGATCTTCTATCTTGGGATCATTTGTTTCAATTCTCTTTTTTATTCCACTAAGACCAGCAGCAACAATTGCAGAAAAAGCTAAATATGGATTACATGAAGGGTCCGGTGCCCTAAATTCTATTCTTTTCAAATAAGCAAATTTTTCTCCCTTATAATGGGCGGGAATTCTAATTATTGCAGATCTATTACCCGTACTCCAAGCAATATAAACGGGTGCTTCATACCCAGGGATTAATCTTCTATATGAATTTGTAGTGGGAGCAACGATGGCTGCCAGAGCCTTCGCGTGATCCAATATTCCACCAATAAAGTATCTTGCAGTTTGAGATAGCTCGGCATATTTATCATTTGGATCGTAAAATAGATTTTTTCCGTTATTCCAGAGACTTACATTGACGTGCATTCCAGAACCGTTATCCAATGCAATTGGCTTGGGCATCATTGTTGCTATCATATTATGCTTCTTTGCAATATTTTTGACAATATACTTGTAACTTTGAACTGAATCTGCAGTATTAACAAGTCTATCGTAACGAATATCTATCTCACATTGTCCTGCGGTTGCTACCTCATGATGATGGGCATCACAAATTATCCCGAAATCAGTACTAAGTACATCAACACATTCGTGGCGATAGTCCATGAGAGTATCTCCAGGTGGACTCGGAAGATATCCTTCCCTCAATCTGAGAGTATAACCAACATTTTCTGTTGACCATGGTGCTTCGCGAGAAGTTATTTCATAGCTCTGGCTATGAAATGACGTCAATGTATTTACTTGGAGTTTATCAAAAACAAAGAATTCGACCTCCGGTCCCCAGTACGAGATATCATAACCGTTTTCTTTAACGTATTTTTCGGCATTCTTAGCAATTCCACGTGGATCGGCTAGGTAGGATGCTCTCTTTTCACCGCCCGATAAAATATCACATATGAGTCTAGCTGTCGGATACTTTTCTATCCAAGGGATAAATGCATATGTAGAAGGATCAGGTTTTATGATTAAATCGGATTCATGAATCTCTGTGAAGCCTTTTATTGAGGAACCGTCAAGTTTTGGTAACCCGTCCTTAAAATCATCCTTTCTTAACATATTAGCTGCCACTGTAGTATGATGAAATCTTCCGAATAATCCAGTAAACTGTAAATCAAGAAATTTTATTCCGTCTTCCTCGATTTTAAGTAGAACATCATCGCTTGTGTACCTCAAGGGTTCAACTTTTCCATTAACAATTTTATAAGGCAATCAGAACCGATTATATTATTCTCTTAATTAAGTTTTAAACTGAGATAGTAAATGTGTTTTCATTTGTAGAGTTTGGGAACTTCTTTTTACATTCTAAAAGAATTTACTTGATTATTTACTTGATTAAAATTTTAATAAACTGTTATTTAAATATAGAAATTACCAAAAAGGTAGAAATTATTGGCAGGTGTTACAGATGATAATAGCAGTAGCAAGAATAGTTCCGAAAGAAAAATCGATTTAGACTTTATCTTGGAACTTCTCAAAAAGGAAATGCAAATTCCAAAGATCCAAGGTATGTCGCCTGATATTTATATGAAAATTGCACAAATAATAAAGGAACTTTCTACCCAAAAGTATGAACACCTAGAATTAGATGTTCATAATGAACTCATTAGATTACTAATATTATCTACAAAATCATTGATCGAATTAAGAACTCGCAAGCTTTTAGAAAATTACAACGGTAAACCTTTGCCATACTCTTCATTATCTACTGATGAGTATTCTAATTTAACTGATGAAGAGAAGTATATTTTTGAAGAAGAAAGAAAAGTATCACAAAGAAAGGATTTGATTATACAATCTTTAATTGCTGGAAATGTGAATAATTTGGATTCGATATCAAAAATCATAAGGTCCAAAATGACTATAATAAGATTTTTGGAGTCGACGGATCAGTTTATGGGGGTTGATATGGCAAAATATGGTCCCTTCATTAAAGAGGACGTTGCGATTTTACCTTTTGAGAATGCAAGGTCGTTGATAGAAAGAAAAGTAGCAGTAGAAATAAATGATTCGCGATTTCACGTTAAGGAAACATAGATATTTGTTTTAATTACAATGAATAATTAGTCTTCTTGCCTCATAATGGAGTCGATATTGATCAATACATTTTACTCACGTTTTATCCAATAATAGTATTTTTCGCATTAGGTTTTCTCGGCAAGAAATTTAAACTTGATGAAGCTCTTAGGTATTTTTTTCAAGGCACTAGTTGTCTTTTATTTGCATTTTTTTACATTATCATGATCCCAAGAGGGGGAGCTCAGGGTCTTGCCATAGTTTTGATATTGTTCGGAATTTTGTTATTATTTATGGCAAGGAAGCAGAAGGTATCTCCTAAAGATCAAACTCTGCAATAAATAGCTGGCATTATGATCCTGAATTATAGTCTAAATTTGTGAATTTTTGTTGTATGAATGAGAATACTTTCTTCTTCTGTATTCAATTAGTCCCATTAATTGATATCCATATTCTAAATTGTGCTTGACATGATTTATTCCATGCGAACCATGTGGAACGAATTTACCATCTAACACATTTTCTACATAGGTCTTTACTTTTCTTATTGAAATTGTTGCATGTTGTAGTTGTCTATCATTGAATTTTCTTCCCAATTCTTTTTCAATTTGACGGCTGAACTCCTCAGTTCCAACTAGTCTTGAATATTTTTGTAATTTACTATAGTTTGCACACAAATCAGTTATTTTCTTATAATCTTGCTCTGGTATTTTTGCCAGCAATTCATTCAGTTCATTTTTTTTCCTTCCACTAATAAGACTAAGGCTATTGACAAGATCTTTCTTGCTTAATGTATTTTCCATGGAAGGCGGTGTCAAAGCTTGTAAGGAAGAAGCTTCTGATTTTTTTTCATCAGTATTATCAGTTTTTTTTACGATGTCAAGAATGTGTTCAGACACGTCTATTTTTTTATCGATGGCATCGAGTTTATTTTTCAGATAGTACCTTTCTAATCCGTAAAGATTTACCTTTTCACCACTAATATCAGAACCTCTTCTAATTATTGAAATAATATTCAGAATAATTTTTGGATAATTGTATTTTATATCAGTATCTAGATTATCGTAATTCTCCATTATGTCTTTGTATATACTAAATATTGCATCGCTAACTAATTTATTCATTAATTGGTTTTCTGAGTTCACTATTGTTTCATATTTTTTATTGTCCAAGCCTCTAGCCCCAATCGTTAGAAAATCGCAAAGTTCAGCTTTTGAAAAAGTGTATTTGTTTTCATCGCATACTACAACTATTGCTTTCATAATATTTATCCAAAATTCATCATTGTTAGAAACTTTCAGGTTTCCTACTAATAAGGAGGCATTTAATTTTATTTTGTTGTCTGTTATTCGCAATTCATCTAATATTTGAAAAAGTATTTTTTCTGGATTGATGGTGTTATTTCTATATATCAATAGTTGTTCACTTTTATTATCTCATAATACTAATAATAACTAACCTAAATACATTATAATTAAAATATTATAGAATCCTTTTAGTATTTCATGGCAGTTATAGAACAACAGGATAAAGAACAAGAAGTATTTTTCAATTTCATTAATAGTCTGAAGTCACCAGTAACAAAGGAGATTTACGACGGAAACATTAAAACATATTTAAAATTCTGCAACTTGGACAAATTATCTGAATTATTAACTATTCAAGAACCGCAGAAACAAATCATAAAATACATAATGTCACTAAGGCAAAAGCGATTATCTACAAATTCAATCCATACAATGTTATACGCTATTTATCACTTTTACGAAATGAATGACGTTATTTTAAACCGTAAAAAGATTAACATGTTCATTGGAGAACCAACATTAAAAGCAGTAGATAGGCCATATAGCCATGACGAAATTAGAAAAATATTAGACGTTTCAGACCTTCGTATGTAATGTATTGTTTTGTTAATGTCTAGTGCGGGTCTTAGAATCGGTGCAATATCAGAACTAAAATTAAGAAACTTGGAGAAAGTAGAATCTTGCTATAAGGTAACAGTTTATGAAGGTTGTAAAGAAATGTATTACTCGTTTTGTACGCCCGAATGCGCTTCTTTCATTGATTCATATCTAGAATACAGAAGCAAGAACGGTGAACGTCTAGACAAAGATTCGTGTTTAATAAGAGACCAATTTGACATTACAGATTTAGAGCAGATAAGAAACAAATCAAAAGGTATAACAACAGGGACCCTAATGGTAATGCTTAGCACATTACTAAGAAAAGCAGGAATAAGAACAATAAATCACGTAAATCCACATAAAAGGAAAGAAGTGGCCAGAGCACACGGCTTTAGAAAGTTCTTTGCCTCACA